>JBAPYG010000333.1:0-7527 GCA_049284615.1 Acidimicrobiia bacterium | reverse complement strand
TCCTGGTCCTTTGGCCAGGCGGTGGGGGCGGCCTGGCGGTATCGGGGGATATCGAAGAACGACGTGCGCCGGTTCACGGTCGAGGTGAGCAACTATCGAACCTCTTACGGCGCCGCGGTGTTGCTCCCCAACGACTCGTTTCGCGTGCAACTGGCCACGGTCTACGACCTCGAATAGCTGTCTCCTTCCCCTGTCTAGAGTCGACGGGGAAAGGAGGGCCATATGGCCTTAGGCCCAATCGAGGTTCTGGTGGTCGGATTTCCGGGAAGCGAGTTCAACGGGGCCATCCTGCCCGCCTTGGAAGACCTGATGGACAGGGACATCGTCTCGATCATCGACTGTGTCTTGATCACCAAGAACGACGACGACAGCATCGACGTGATCGAGATCGAGGAGGTCGACTCCAACAGCGACGCTGCCAGGTTGGCGGCCCTGATCGACGACGGCCCCGACCTGCTCAGCGACGAGGATCTCGACGAGTTCGCCGAGGCACTCGCGCCCGGAGACTCGGCAGCAGCGCTCGTCTTCGAGCACACCTGGGCCAAGCCGTTCCGTGACGCGCTCGTCGGCTCGGGTGGGGTCATGGTCGCCAATCTCCGCATCCCCGGTCTCGTCGTGGACGAGGTTCTCGCAGCCATGGAAGAGGAGGAATAGAAATGCGTGGGAGAAGAATGGGTCGCCCCGGTCTCGTCGGGACCATGGCCCGCACGGCCGTCGTCGCCGGGACCGCAACCGCAGTGGTCGGCGGCGTCAGCGGTAGGCAGCAGGCGAAGCAGGCAGCATCACAGGATCAGGCAGCAGCCAACCAGGCGGCCTATGAGTCACAGGCGCAGATCGCCGAGTTGCAGTCCCAGCTCGCCGCCCAACAGGCTGCCCCACAAGCAGCCGCACCTGCGGACGACATGACGTCGAAGCTGACGGAATTGGCCAGCCTCCACTCGTCAGGGGTCCTCTCCGACGAGGAGTTCGCCGCCGCCAAGGCCAAGTTGCTCGCCTAGCCCGGGTCGGGCGGCCACCTCTCAGTCGAGAGCTTCCAGCCTTTCGAAGACCGGCGTCGAGGTCTCCACGATCCGGTCCAGGGAGAAGCACGCCTCGAGGGCAGCCTGTCCCAGTGTCATCTCGGGGTCGACGCCGAGGAGGTCTCGCAGGTGACCTTTGTCGTCCCACGCCTCCATCGCGTTCCGCTGGACGATGCGATAAGCGTCATCTCTGGCGAGACCCGACTCGACGAGCGCCAGCAGCACCGCCTGGCTGAACACCAGCCCGTTGGTCGCCTCCAGGTTGGCGGCCATGCGGTCGGCATCGACCACCAGGTTCTCCACGAGGCCGGTGAACTTCACCAGCATGTAGTGCAAAGCGATCGATGAGTCGGCGAGCACGACCCGCTCGGCGGACGAGTGGGAGATGTCGCGCTCGTGCCACAGTGCCACGTTCTCCAGGCCGACCTGGGCGTAGCCGCGGAGAAGCCTCGCCATCCCGGTCATGCGCTCGGAGAGTATGGGGTTGCGTTTGTGTGGCATGGCGGAGGAGCCCTTCTGGCCCGTGCGGAAGCCCTCCCGTGCCTCTCCGACCTCTGAGCGCTGGAGATGTCGAATCTCGGTGGCCATCCGCTCTATGGAAGCGCCGACGAGGGCGAGAGTGGACAGGTATTGGGCGTGGCGGTCGCGTGCGGTCACCTGCGTCGAGGCCGGCTCGATGCCGAGGCCCAGGGCGGAACAGACCTCCAGCTCGACGGAAGCCGGAACGTGGGCGTACGTGCCCACCGCACCCGAGATCTTCCCCACCGCCACGACCTCTCGCGCGGCGACGAGCCGGTCGTGGTCGCGTGCCAGCTCGAATGCCCAACCCGCCATCTTGAGCCCGAAAGTCGTGGGCTCCGCCCAGATGCCATGGGTCCTGCCGATCATGAAAGTCTCACGGTGTTCCCACGCCTTCGCCATCACTGCGGAGCGCAGGTCCCCGAGAGCAGTGAGCAACAGGTCGGCCGCGTCCCGGAGGAGTATGCCGCCGGCGGTGTCGAGGACGTCCGAGGAGGTGAGGCCGTAGTGGACCCATTGCGCCGCGCCCCCGCCGGCGGCCTCGCCGAGGAGATCGACGAAAGCGGCGAGATCGTGGTTGGTCACCTTCTCCCGTTCCACCACCTGCTCGGGGGTCGGGCACGGCGCCTCCCCGGTGGCGGCTGCCGTGCCCTCCGGCACCTTGCCCATGGCCTCGAAGGCGGCGAGAGCGGCGACCTCCACTTTCTGCCAGGCCGCGAGGCGGGCCTGATCGGACCAGATGTCTCCCATCTCAGGGAGCGTGTAGCGCTCGATCACGAGTGTGATGATGCCACGCCGTTAGGTTGAGAACTCAATGCGCACGATCAGGAACGACCAGGCCCGGCGTTACGCCCTGGGGGCCCAGGGGTTCATCGAAGGTCGTGCCGACGGCCGGGTCGACGTGCGTCACTTTCGCAAGGTCGTCGAGCAGGTGGGTCTGATCCAACTCGACTCGGTCAACGTGTTCAGCCGCACCCACTACATGCCCTTCTTCTCCCGGATCGGTGCATACGATCGCGAAGCGTTGGACAACTGGCTGTGGCAGTCGGGCGAGATGTTCGAGTACTGGGGGCACGAGGCGTCCGTTCTCCCCTCGAGACACCATCGTCTCTTCCGGTGGCGCATGGCACAGGCGCTCAAGTGGAATCGTCTCGCCGAGATCGAGGAGAGTCACCCGGAGTACGTGCAGTCGGTCTACCAGCAGGTGTCCGAACGGGGCCCCATCCGCACCAAGGACCTGGAGTTCCCGGGTCAGCGTGACAGCGAGCAGATGTGGGGGTGGTCGAATGGGAAGGTCGCACTCGAGGCCCTCTTCCTGAAGGGTCTGGTCACCGCGTCTGATCGCCCCAACTTCATGCGGATGTACGACCTACCGGAGCGTGTCATCCCCGACGAGGTTCTCGCGGAGCCCGACCCCGGGCACGACGAGGCTCTCGCTGAGCTGCTCATGCTCGCGGCCGGGGCTCTCGGTGTGGGCACCGCCGACGATCTCGCCGACTACTACCGGATCAGGATGCCGGCGGCCCGCCCGGTGCTGCGACGTCTCGTCGACGCCGGTGACCTGGAGCCCGTCGAAGTGGAGGGGTGGGACAAGCCCGCGTATCTCCATCCCGAGGCTCCGTTGCCACGATGGCAGAAGGGCACGGCGCTGCTCTCGCCCTTCGACAACCTCATCTGGTATCGCCCGCGGGTCGAGCGTCTCTGGGATTTCCGCTATCGCATCGAGATCTATGTGCCGGAGGAGAAGCGCGTCCATGGTTACTACGTCCTCCCCTTCCTCTTCGATGGAGACCTGGTCGCACGCGTCGACCTCAAGACCGACCGTCGCGACAACGCCCTCCAGGTGAAGGGAGCGTTCGCAGAGCCCGGTATCGACATGAAGAAGGTGGGGCGGGCTCTGAGCAAGGAGCTCGACCTCGTCGCCGACTGGCTGGGCATGGACCAAGTGGTCGTGAGCCGGAACGGCGACCTGCACGACCATCTGTGACCGGTCGGTTCAGGCGAATGCGTTGAGACCGGTGATCGCCTGGCCCATGACGAGGGTGTGGATCTCGTTGGTTCCCTCGTAGGTGAACACCGTCTCGAGGTTGGCCATGTGCCGGAAGACCGGGTATTCCAGCGTGATCCCGTTGGCCCCGAGGATCGAGCGCGCCGTTCGGGCGACCTCGAGGGCGTTGCGCACGTTGTCGAACTTGCCGAAAGACACCTGCTCGGGGGAAAGTCTCCCCTCGTCCTTGCGACGACCGAGATGGAGGGCGACCAATGTCCCCTTCTGCACCGCCACCATCATCTCGACCAGCTTTCGCTGGGTCAGCTGGAAAGAGGCGATGGGCTGGTCGAACTGGACCCGCTCCTTGGAGTACTCGAGGGCGGTCTCGTAACAGTCGCGAGCCGACCCCATGGCCCCGAAGGCGATCCCGAAGCGGGCCTCGTTGAGACAGGAGAGCGGGCCCCGCATCGATGCCACGTTGGGGAGCACGAACTCGTCCGGCACCCTCATATCGTCGAAGGCGAGCTCGGACGTCACCGACGCTCGTAGAGACGCCTTCTTCTTGATGTCGTGTGCCGAGAAGCCGGGGGTGTCGGTGGGGACTATGAACCCTCGAACACCTTCGTCGGTGCGGGCCCAGACGATGGCGATGTCGGCGATCGACCCGTTCGTGATCCACATCTTCGATCCGTTGATTATCCAGTCGCCACCATCCCGCTTGGCGTTGGTGCGCATCGACGCCGGGTCTGAGCCGGAGTCGGGCTCGGTGAGCCCGAAGCAGCCGATCACCTCACCCTTGGCCATCTGCGGCAGCCACGTCTCCTTCTGCTCCTCGGAGCCGAACTTCCAGATCGGGAACATCGCCAGCGATCCCTGCACCGAGACGAAGGAGCGGATACCTGAATCGCCCGCCTCCAACTCGAGGCTGGCCAGCCCGTATGCCGTGGCCGAAGTGCCGGCACACCCGTATCCCTCCAGATGCATCCCCAGCATCCCGAGGTCGCCGAAGAGTCGGGCCAGGTCGGCGTGAGGGATGACACCGTCGTCCCACCAGTCGGCGACATGAGGCTTGATCTCCTTGTCGACGAAGCCGCGCACCGTGTCCCGCAACAGGATCTCCTCCTCGCTCAACAGCGAGTCGATGTCTAGGAAGTCGAGAGGGTCGGGCTTGTCGAAGGGAATCTCGCTCATGTGGGGTCGATGGTATCCGGATCTGTTGTGCAGCGATGTGCGCGGACGGTTGCTGACCGTCCATCACATCGATGTTTCGTCAGCCGGCCAGTGTCTTCTCGGCGAGATCGGCGCGGTACTCGGCGAGCCTTGCGGTGAGGTCGTCGTCGCCGATCGCCAGGATGGCGACGGCGAGCAGGGCGGCGTTGTTGGCGGCATCGATGGCGACTGTCGCCACCGGTATGCCGGTCGGCATCTGGACCGTCGCCAACAGGGCATCCATGCCGTCGAGACTGGCGTTGATGGGCACGCCGATGACCGGGAGCAGGGACTTGGCGGCCATCACCCCGCCGAGATGGGCGGCTTTCCCGGCGCCGGCGATGATGACGCTGAAGCCGTTCCCGGCGGCGTTGGATGCGAACTCGATTGCTTGATCGGGTGTCTTGTGGGCGGACAGGACCCGGGTCTCGTGCTCGATCCCGAACCTGTCCAGCATCTGGCCGGCTTTCTCCATGATGGGGCGGTCCGAGCCCGATCCCATCACGATGGCGACTTTGTAGCTCATGTTCCCGACGGTACCCGCTGAGTATCAACGGCGGTATCTCGCGCTCTAACCCATATGCGGAGCATCCGCAGGGGGACATGGAAGGGGAGAACATGACTGTCCTACAGAGAAATGACGCACGTGGCGTCAGCAGCGGCCGAGCGAAGAGTTACGTGATCGGGGTGGCCCTCGCCGTCGTGGGAGTGGGAGCGGCCTTTGGCTTGAGTCGGGTCATCGACACCGACGTCGAGTACACGGGCGCCATGGCCGAGCGCGGAGCGGCGGCCCAGGGGAATCTCGACGCGATCCGCCAAGGGGCCAACGCCCAGGCGGCGGCGCTGTCGACGACCGGGTGGGCCTTGGAGGACGAGCTCGCGGCGCTCCACGCCCGACAGGGAGCAAGTTCGGGCGACGCGACCCGTGTCGAGCCGGCGCTCCAACGCGGCGAGGCGATGCAGGACAATCTCGACGCGGTTCGCCGGGGTGCTCGTGCCCAGTCGGCCGTGTTGGCAGAACCGGACCCCGGCACACAGTTCCAACGGCGGTAGCGCTCACGTTTCCGCTTGGAGGGGAGGGGGCCGAACCAGGCCCTCATCCCCGCGTTTGGCGACCCTGTTCTCAGCCCGCGATGTCGCGCCGGTATTGCATCCCCGGCCAGCGGATTCGCTCCGCCGCCGCATAGGCCCTGTTCCGGGCGGTCTCGACGTCGGGGCCGGTGCCGACGACATCGAGCACCCGCCCTCCATCGACGAACAGCTTCTTGCCTTCGGTCACCGTCCCAGCATGGAACAGGATCACGTCGTGGCCGAGGCCACCATCGACCCCTTTGATCTCGTCACCTCGCTGTGGGGCGACGGGATAGCCCTGGGCGGCGAGGACGACGTTCACGGTCGCCATGTCCGACCATCCCGGAGAGGCACCCTCGAGGACATCGATGAGGTCGCTCGTCATGCGTGGCAGCACTGCCTGGGTCTCCGGGTCACCGAGTCGCACGTTGAATTCGAGCACCTTCGGCCCGTCCTCGGTGAGGACCAGCCCGGCATAGAGAAACCCCCGAAACGGTGTCCCTTCGGTGCTCATCTGCTCGAGTGTGGGGCCGATCACGCCGGACATCGTCTCGTCGACCAGGTCTGGAGGGAGGTCGGCCACCGGTGAGTAGGACCCCATTCCCCCCGTGTTCGGGCCCTCGTCGCCGTCGAGGAGTCGCTTGTAGTCCCGGGCCGGCTCCAGGGGCTGGGCCCCCTTCTCGGTGCAAACGGCGAAAACGCTCACTTCAGGTCCGTCGAGGAACTCCTCGATGACGATCGGGCCTTCCTCGATCCAATGGTCCACCCAGGATGCGGCGTCGACCCTGGAATCGGTGACCAAGACGCCCTTCCCTCCGGCGAGACCATCGGCCTTGACTACGTAGGGCCCGTCCTGCGAGTCGATATGGTTCTTGGCCGCTTCGGGCTCTGCGAAGCTCTGGGAGCTCGCGGTGGCGACACCGGCGCGATTCATGATCCCCTTGGCGAATGCCTTGGATGATTCGAGTTTTGCCGCGGCCCGGGTCGGCCCGAACACTGGTATGCCCAGTCTTGCCAGGGCGTCGCTGACCCCGGCGGCCAGCGGGCCCTCCGGGCCGACGACGACCAGATCGACATCGTGGACGCGGGCCATGGCGGCGATTGCGCCCACGTCGGAGACGGCGATGCCCTCGACCACCGGGCCCAGGTCGGCGAGACCGGGGTTCCCGGGCAGCGAGACCAGCTCGTCGACCCGGTTCGACTGGGCGATCTTCCAGCCGATGGCGTGCTCCCGGCCGCCGGAGCCGATCAGGAGGACCTTCACGAGACTTCCACCAGCTGGGATCGCTCCGGCCCGACCGAGACCCATCGGATTGGGGCCTCCACCGCGTCCTGGACGTATTCGATGTAGCCGCGGGCCTCCTCGGGCAGATCTGAGTACTCGCGCACGGCGGTGATGTCTTCCCGCCACCCGGGCAGCTCGTCGTACACGGGCTCGCAGTGGTACAGGACCG
This sequence comes from Acidimicrobiia bacterium, assembly GCA_049284615.1. Taxonomy (GTDB): domain Bacteria; phylum Actinomycetota; class Acidimicrobiia; order Spongiisociales; family ZC4RG35; genus JANQRA01. The sequence goes on along the minus strand of JBAPYG010000333.1, from coordinate 265 downwards.
ACTGCTGGGAGGGGAAGTGGTCGTAGTGCTCCCCGTTGGCGCGATAGCCCGTGGCCACCTTGATGGTGTCGAACGCCGAGAGGATGTCGAGCTTGGTGAGGAAGATGCCGGTCAGGCTGTTGACCCGCGTCGCGTAGCGGAGTGCCAGCAGGTCGAGCCACCCGCAACGCCGTCGTCGGCCGGTGACCGTCCCGTACTCCCCACCCAGCTCGATCATCGTGTCGCCGATCTCGTCGCTGAGCTCGGTGGGGAAAGGGCCGGTGCC
>JBAPYG010000332.1:0-3764 GCA_049284615.1 Acidimicrobiia bacterium | reverse complement strand
TGCCCATTCCGTACACCTCCTGGGCCTCGGGATCGGTGGGCCACGACGAGTAGCGATGGTGGGCACGCTCCAGCCCGCGCACGACCCGACCGATCAGATTCGGGTCTTCGAGGGCTTTGAGCTCGGTGACGTCGCGTCTTCGGGATAGCCGGCTCACCATCTCCTCGAACGTGCCGTCGGCGAGCAGGTCGCCGTAGAGCCGTTGCACCATGAGGGCCGCGTCGAGCACACCCTGGGTCGCCCGTATCTCGGCAACCAGGTGGGCCGTGTCGCGCAGCGACCGTTGCTCGAACTCGTAGACCCGCTCCGGGAGCTCTCCCTCCACGAGACGCAATAGCGAGCGAACCCGCTTGACCGACTTGCGAGACTCGTGAACGGCCGAGCCCAGCCGCTCCTCGGCGAAGTACCCCCGCGCCGCCTGCTCGAGCTGCTCCATCGTGACCCTCTTGACCCCGACGCCCAATGGCTCTGACTCGCCGAGCTGGAGGGTCGGGTCGAAGACTGCCAGGTCCTGGTCGCCCGGCGCGATAGTGGCCAAGACGGTCACGCGGCCAGCGTAATGTCGAGCCTCGTGAGATCTGCGGGTCTTCTCCCCTACCGTTTCGACGTCCATCTCGAGGTGTTGATCGCCCATCCGGGTGGTCCGTGGTTCGAGAACAAGGACCATGGGTCCTGGTCACTGGTCAAGGGCCTGGTCAAGGATGGCGAGGCCGACGAGGACGCGGCTGCACGGGAGTTCGAGGAAGAGACCGGCTGGAGCACACCCGACGTGGAGTGGATCCCGCTCGGTGAGACGACGCTGAAGTCACGCAAGGTGGTGATCGCGTGGGCGATCGACTCGTCTTTCGTGATTGAGACGTTCGACCCGGGCACGTTCACGCTGTATGGGCGGGAGTATCCCGAGATCGATCGGGTCGAGTGGATGCAGCCCGACGAGGCGCGTTCCAGGCTGAACCCGGCGCAAGGGGTCTTCGTCGATCGATTAGAGCAACACCTCGGGTTGAATGGCTCTCAAGGAGGTTCGAGATGACTGACATGCCCCAGACCGAAACCGAGTGGCGGGAGCGACTCAGCCCGGAGCGCTATCAGGTCCTCCGCCAGGGCGCCACCGAACGGGCGTTCAGCGGAGCGTATTGGGACGAGAAGGCCGACGGTGTCTACAGATGTGCCGGTTGTGGCGAGAAGCTCTTCTCATCGGAGACGAAGTACGAGTCTCACAGTGGCTGGCCCAGCTTCTTCGAGCCACTCAGCGACGGGATCATCTCCGAGGAGCGGGACGACACCCACGGCATGGTCCGGACCGAGATCAAGTGCGCCAACTGTGGCGGGCATCTCGGGCACGTCTTCGACGACGGCCCCAGGCCCACCGGGCTCCGCTACTGCGTCAACTCGGCGAGTCTCGAGCTCGAAGAGGAGGCCGGCGGCTGAACGACGTCTCTTCGTCTTCCCCACTCAGTGGCGGCTCCGCACCTCTTCGATGACCCCGAGCAACTCTCTCTCGTTCCTCGATGGGGGAAGGTCTGCCAGCCTGACCCGCCGCTCGATGGTCCCCTCCGACATCAGAGGCCCGATCTCGATCTCACCCAGGAGACGTCGGACAGCCACGTTGTCCGCCTGTGTCTCGAAGCACAGCTCCTCGAGCCCGTCGGAGCGGGCCACACTGACCAGCGCCTCGAGCAGGGCCCGCCCGACACCCCGGTTTTGCATCTCATCGAGCACGGTGATGGCGAGTTCGGGGCATCCGCCGTCGTCGGGGACGATGTATCGCCCCACCCCGGCCACCTCTCCTTCGAGGGCAGCACCCCAGGCCACGTGTGACCGCTGGTTCACGTCGGTCAGGTAATCCAGCTCTCGATCGGTCAGCTTGGCCACTCCCTGGCCGAAACGTGCGAACCGGCTGTCTATGGAGAGCAGCTCGAGACCCTTCTCGAAGAACTCTCGATCGGACTTGAGTACGGGGCTCAGGGTGATGATCTCACCGTCGGGCAGGGTGGCCTCGAATTTGGGCCGGCCGGCCGGGAGGACGATTTTCATGGTTCGAGCGCCAATTGAAGCCGCTCCGGCATTACACAGGACATCAATCGCCGGGCGGTAACTTCAGAGTCAATGGCTAGGCGACGCTTGGCGACGGCGACATCGGACTTCGGGTCGGGCAAACGCGAGTCTCACGACTCGGCGGCCTTCTACGAGCGCTTCTCCCCACCTCTCGTGTCGGGGGACGAGACGATCGCCACCCCTGTCGCCATCGACGAGATCTACTGCGGCGATGCCCGCGCGATGACCGACGAGCAGGTGGCCGACAGGTCGGTTGCGCTACTGGTGACCTCCCCTCCCTACTTCACCGGAAAGGAGTACGAGACCGACCTGGCCGCGGGTCATGTGCCCGCCAGCTATGTCGAGTATCTCGAGATGCTCCACGATGTGCTCTCGATCTCGCTGGCGAAGCTCGAGCCGGGAGGGCGAATGGCCATCAATGTCGCCAACCTGGGGCGCAAGCCATACCGCTCGCTCTCGGCCGACGTCATCTCGATACTCCAGGACGATCTCGGGATGTTGCTGCGCGGAGAGGTCATCTGGCAGAAGGCGCGTGGCGCCGGTGGGAGCTGTGCGTGGGGCTCGTTTCGATCTCCCCAGAACCCGGTGCTCAGGGATGTCACCGAACGGATCGTGATCGCCTCCAAGGGCCGTTTCGACCGGGCGGTGAAACGTCCCCGACGCGAAGAGCTCGGGCTGCCCCACGAATCGACGATCGAGACCGACGAGTTCCTGGGCGCCACCATCGATGTCTGGGAGATGCCCACGGCGAGCGCGACCCGTGTCGGGCATCCGGCGCCTTTTCCAATCGGTCTCCCCCGGAGGCTGATCGAGCTGTACACCTACCGGGGCGACCTGGTCCTCGACCCATTCATGGGCTCGGGGACCACCGCCCTCGCAGCTCTCGAGACAGGGCGGCACTTCGTGGGCTTCGACACAGAGCAGACCTACGTCGACCTTGCCGCTGAGCGCATCGCAGGGGCGAAGAGAACGTGACGACGAAGGTGCTGGCCGTGTGTGCCGGGAACATCTGCCGGTCTCCCGCGGCCGAGGCGGCCATCAGGTCGGCGGCCGAGGAAGCCGGCATCGAGATCGAAGTCGACTCCGCCGGGACCGGCTCGTGGCACATCGGGAATCCGCCCCATCCCCAGTCGGTGGCCGCCGGTGCGCGCGCCGGTCTCGAAGTCGTCGGGAGGGCGCGACGGGTCAACAAGGCAGATTTCGATCGATTCGACATGATCGTCGTGATGGACCGCTCCAACTTGCGGGACGTGCTCGATCTGGCCCCGGACCTCGAGCACCGAGCCAGGGTCCGACTGTTCCGCACCTTCGACCCCAACACCGACTGCGACGAGGTGCCCGACCCCTACGGGGGCCCGGACGAGGGCTATGACGAGACGATCGCACAGGTGCGGGCGGCGGCGAAAGGGCTGGTCTCCGCCGTGAGGTCAGCGGGCGTGGAGCCTTCGATACCCCTCGAGTAGGAAGTCGACCGCCATGCCCACCGGGTCGTCGGAGGAAGCGAGCTCGCCGTATCCGAGGCTGGAGCCTCCAAAGGCATCGTCGTTCCAATACCTTTCGGACCGGTCCACCTCTCCCCAGGGGGAGACATAGACATACGGCATGGGATGCGCGTCGTCTCCGGGAGAGGCGCCGAAGCTGGCCCTCTGTCCCTTCTCGGAGTCGCCCAACTCCGTAGCGGGATCGAAATGCTCGGGCCAGAGCTGCAC
>JBAPYG010000331.1:0-4943 GCA_049284615.1 Acidimicrobiia bacterium | reverse complement strand
CCGTGATGGCACTGCTGGCCTCTCTGGCCCTGGGCCTCTGGGTAGAGGACTCCAAGTTCATCACCACTGCCATCCAGGTCTTCATGCTCGGCGCACTCGCATCGAGTTGGAACATCCTCGGCGGGTTCGCCGGTCAGATCAGCCTCGGGCACGCTGTCTTCTTCGGCCTCGGTGCACTCATCACCAGGGAGATGTGGCTTGGGGGCACACCCCTGGCAGTGGCCATCACAGTCGCCGTCGTGGCCACGGCGGTGGTGTCAGCGATCCTGGGAGTCCCCCTGCTCCGATTCCGTGACATCTACTTCTCGATAGGCACCCTGGCCGTGGGAGTCGCCGTCTTCCTGACCATCGGGAATGTGCGACCCGGGATCTCCTCTCTCCCGGTCGAGGCGCTGCGTGAATACAGCTTCACCGGCCCGTACTTCCTCACCCTCGGAGTGCTGGTCGTCACGCTGATCGTCGCCGCCGGGCTCAAGAGATCGAAGATCGGGCTGGGGATGATGGCTGTTCGCGACGACGAGGAGGCCGCAGGGGCCACCGGGGTCGGCCCGCTCCGCCACAAGCTGAGCGCCTTCGTCATCAGCGCGGCCCTGGCGGCTCTGGCCGGGTCTTCTTTCGCCTACTTCAGCGTCAGCTACTACCCGAACTTCCCGTTCAGCGTCGTGTGGACATTCGAGGCCATAACTGTGGTATTCATCGGAGGACTTGGCACCATCGTCGGCCCCGTCGTCGGGACGGCCTTCTTCGTGATCCTGCGCGACACGCTCCCCTCGAACATCGAGGAGTTCCAGGTCGTGCTGTTTGGCGTCCTGTTCATCCTCGTCGTCCTGCTCCTGCCGGGCGGGCTCGTAGAGGGGGGTCAGAGACTCTTGGGGAGGCTATCCGGCGCGGATAGCGCCCCCACCGCGGACGAAACGACCGAGAAAGCAAAGGAAGGAAAGAGACTGTGATGAGGAAACGGACACTGTTGGCGCTGTTGGCGGTGTTGGCGATGATCCTGGCTGCCTGCGGCGGCGATGGCGACGCAGAGACCACGACCACGGCCGACTCCGGTGGAGACGCCACTACGACCACTGCCGACTCCGGCGGTGATGCCACTACGACCACGACCGGTGGAGACGAAGGGTCTGCCGACGCTCCGGCCACGATCAAGTTGGGCGCCGTCGTACCTCTCACCGGGCCATTCGCCGGTGGTGGTGCGCAGGTGGAGCGGGGCTACCGCTACGGCGTCGACGCCATCAACGAGGCCGGTGGGGTCTTCGTCGAGGAGTACGGGGTGAGCATCCCCCTCGAGCTCGAGGTGCAGGACGACGCATCCGACCCGAACCAGACCACGGCGATCATGGAGGAGCTCGCCGACGATGACATCGTCGTCTACCTGGGTGGCTTTGCCAGCCCGTTGCACGCGGCGGGCACGGCCATCGCCGAGAAGAACCAGATCCCCTATCTGGGAGTCGCCACTGCATTGCAGGCGCTCCACGAGCAGGGATACCAGTACTACTTCTCGCCGTTCCCCAAGTCACCCGACATAGCCGTGTCGGTCTACGAGCTGCTGGACACGATTCCCGAGGACATCCGACCCAGCCGGGTCGGCATCTTCCAGGAGGCAACCGATTGGGGTGAGGAGCTCGGGGCCCTCTGGGTCGAGGAGGCGGCCAACTTCGGCTACGAAGTCGTCTTCCACGAGACGTACGCGCCAGGCTCCACCGACTTCACGGACATCATCCTCCAGGCGCAAGCCGCGGACGTCGAGATCGCACTCAGCCTCCCGACACCGCCCGACGGTTTCGCGTTGTATCAGCAGATGGGTGAGCTCGGCTGGAAGGCCCCATTCAACCTGGTGGTTCGCGCCGCGGACGTTCCAACCTGGAACGATCTCGGCGAGGCCGGCAACGGGGTTCTCCTGTCGGCCGGTTGGCACCCTGACCTCGGTTTCCCGGGTATCCAGCCCATGAACGAGCGCCACATCGAGGAAGAGGGACGACCCGCCGACCCGATCGTCGGTGGCGCGTACTCGATCATCCAGATCGTGGCCGATTCGATCGAGCGGGCCGGCAGCCTCGATCATCAGCAGGTGCGGGACGCAATGGCGGCGACCGACATGACGACCGTGGCCGGGCCGATCACATTCCGTGAGGACGGCACCGCGCCCATCACCAACCCCCTGATGCAGAGGGTCGACGGAAGTGTCGTCCTCGTGTGGCCCGCGGATGCAGCCACGTCCGAGCTGATCTACCCGTCCCCTTGAACCGACAAGGCATAGCGATGACAGGACCGCCCGCTCTGGGCGGTCCTGTTCTTTGCCCGATCGCCCCGCCACTCGCCGTAGGTTCCATCACGTGACCAACGACGACGTCGCCCAATCTCGTACCAGCTATCTGGTCGCCCGGCTCGATCGGCTCATCCGGGCGAATCTGGTGGAGGCACTCAAGCCCCTCGACGTGTCGGTGCCCCAGTACACCTTGATGAGCGTGCTCGCCCATCGGCCTGGCCTCTCCAACGCCCAACTCGCCAGACGGTCCTACATCTCGGCGCAGGCGATGCATCAGTTGGTCAACACCTTGGAGGAGAGGGGCCTCATCGAGCGGAGCTCGTCACCCGACCACGGACGCATCCAGATGACGACACTCACATCCACGGGTCGAGAGGTTCTGGAGGAGTGTGACGCTGCAGTTGCGGTCGTCGAGGAACGGCTCTTCGGGCCCATAGGGCCCGACGACGAGGGCGACTTGAGGCGGATCATCGAGGTGATAATCGGGCATGACCGTGGGATCCGGAGTTGAGTGACCAGCCTCCGACCGTGAAGATTCGCCCGCTGGTGACCGCTGACTGGGAGGAAGTCGCCCGGATCTATCAGCAGGGCATCGAGACGGGGAACGCCACCTTCGAGGTGGATCCCCCCACGTGGCCTGACTGGGATGCGTCACATCTCCGGGCCGGGCGTCTCGTGGCGGAGATCGCCGGCGAAGTCGTCGGATGGGTGGCTCTGAGCCCTGTCTCGAGACGCCACGTCTATCGCGGGGTGGCCGAGCCCAGCATCTATGTGGCCACCGAGGCTCGCGGGCGGGGGGTTGGGGTCGAGTTGATGACGGCCATGGTCGAGGCGAGTGAGTCAGCAGGTATCTGGATGCTGCAAACCGCAATATTTCCCGAGAACACCGTGAGCATCTCGCTGCACGAGCGATTCGGATTCCGCGTGGTCGGCACCCGCGAGCGTATCGGCAAGCATCGCGATCGATGGCGCGACACCTGGCTCCTGGAGCGTCGCAGTGAGACGGTCGGTCTATAGCCGGCCGCCGGCTGGAACACCTCGACTCGGGTCATGTCAAGATCGAGCCAGCCCGGGTCAGCACCGCATCGATCTGGTCGTCACCACCCGGTGTGACCTCGCCGACCACGTGGGAGCCCATCGCTTCGGAGTCGACCTCGAGGGAGTGGAGGCACCCGCGCATCGCCTCCACCGCTGCCGCCGTGGCGCCAAATGCCAGGGGCACGGCAAGCCATTCGACGTGCCAGCTGCCGATGCCGCGGTCCAGTTCCGGCGGGGGAGCGCCGGTGAGCATGGTGACTGCTCCAGAACAGGCCGAAGCGGCGGCGATGGCCCGGACCGAGTCCATCGGGTTCTCCTTCCCCGGCATGGAGGACGAGCCACCCGACCTGACACTGACCTCGGCCACCGCGGAAGAGGCCAGGATGGCGATGTCACCTCCGATCTTGGCCATTGTCTTGGCGACGCGTTCCAGAGACTGCACGAGTGCGAGGATCACGGTGCGATCGGAGTGCCACGTCACCGCAGACGGCGCCAGGCCCAACCGGTCGGCCAGATGCGACACGACCTGAGATCCCCTGTTTCCGAAGACGCTCCGTCTCCCGTCCGCGCCCCCGAGCTGGACCGGTAGCCCTGCGCCGAGGTCACGTAGGCCCTGGTGATGGTCGAGGACGCTGTTGAGCCACCAGGAGGTGCGCAGACCAAAGGTCGTCGGTCGCGACGTCTGGAGAAATGTGCGGCCCACTTGTGGTTGGTCCCTGAATTCGACGGTCAGGTCACGCAGGCGGGCACCAAGAGCGACGAGGTCACGCTCGATCAGTTCGAGACCGCGCACGGACTGGAGCATGAGGCCGGTGTCGATGGCGTCCTGTGTCGTGGCTCCATAGTGGAACCAACGCCCGACGCTCTCGTCGACGCGTGCGGAGATCTCGTCGCGAAGGGAGATGATCGGCGTGCCACTCATCCAGGTCTCGGCCAGGATGGCCTCCGAGTCGGCCACAGGCTCGCGGCACGCCGCGACCAGGCTGAGGGACTCGTCCTCAGGAGCGACCCCGGCATCGGCCAGGGCCAGCGCCAGAGCCATCTCGAACTCGAGGATGGCCCCCACCGTCGCCGCTGTGGAGAAGACTGACCGCATGGCCGACGTGGAGAAGCCGGGGTCGAGACGTGGCAGGTCGCTCAATGTCAGAAGTCGAAGAACACGGTCTCGTCGTCACCCTGGAACTTGAGGTCGAGTCGATACTCGGGTGGAGCCGAACCTTCCTGGAGTTGGGCGATGAGTGTGTTGCGCCGCCGCTCGGGGACGCTACGCAGCACTAGATCGTCGCGATTCTTCGTCTCCTCGTCAGAGAAGTAGATACGGGTGAACACTGCATTCAGCATCCCCCGTCCCTGGATGATCAATGCGATGTGAGGCGCCTGGTCCTCCCCCTCCGCATCCGGCACCGGGCCCGGCTTCAGGGTCTCGAATCGGTACTCGCCGGTCTCGAAGTCGGTGGCGGTGCGACCGAAACCGATGAAGCCTTTCGCCAATGCCAGGTCTCTGGTGTCGTCGGGGTGTCGATAGCGTCCGGACGTCCCCGCCTGCCAGATCTCGAGGAGGGCGTCCTCGATTGGGTTTCCGTCACCGTCGATCACCCGGCCGCTGATGACGATTCGGTCGTCGGAATCGGTG
>JBAPYG010000330.1:0-4938 GCA_049284615.1 Acidimicrobiia bacterium | reverse complement strand
GGCACACGCCAGGCCGTGGGAAAGATCAGCCGTCAGAAGCGAGACTCCACCGGTGTCAAAGTCATCGACGTAGGAGCAGGCAATCGCTTGTCTGCCGTCGCCAAGATCTCCGAGGAGCTCGACGACTGACCACCCATGGGTGGCGTCTGGAGTGACATTCGTCGCCCCGATCGGCTCACCCCTCGGGAACGGGTTCAGCCCCGAGTTACGTTGGACATCCCTGATCGCAACTTAGACTTCAAATCGTATACCCAGGAGCCGCCATGGCAACTGTCCGCCGAGTCAGACGAATAATCCGCAAGATAGACCCCTGGACCACTCTCAAGGTCTCTGCGGTCATATGGGCCGTGCTCGCCCTGGCGTCGGTGCTGGGGGCAGTGATCTTCTGGTCGGTGCTCGACCGGGCCGGGATACCCGACCGTCTCGTCGATTTCATGGTCGAGATCACCCTCATCGAGGAGGGCACCAACCCGTTCGCCAACACGGAGCAGTTCCTCAGGTTCCTGATATTCGGGTCGGTGGTCTGGTGGGTAATGATGACAGGCGTGTCGGTGGCCGTTGCAGTGATCTACAACCTCGTGTCAGATGTCGTCGGAGGTCTCGAGATAGTCGTGCTCGAGGAGACGCTCAACCCCGTCGCCGCCTCGGCGCAGCCCGTTCTGCACCCACCCTCGGACTATCGAGCCGTCAACGGTGGCGTGGCCCCGCCGGTGGAGCATGCCGACCTGCCGACCGAGGAGGTCCAGAGGGTCGAAGTCGTCGAAGAGGCCGAAGAGCCCGACGACCTCGAGATGGTGAGTGAGTCGGAGCGGGTCGAGAAGATCAGCTAGTCGCTCTCGGCCATGACCAGGCCCATTTCGATGGCAGTCTCGAGATAGGGGAGAGCCCCGTCCCACACGGGTCGTGTGCCTCCGTTGGCGACGGCGACACCCGCGGCGAGGGCGACACCGGACAGGAACATCCCGTGATCAACGACGGTCACCCTTCGTGCTGCTCCGACGGCCAGGCAGGCGGCGAACTCGTTTGGGGAATGGGCCTCGGCCACGGGACGACCGTCGAGCAGGGTGTCCCTGACCCCCACCCGTCCCACCGGGTCGGGAAATCTCGTGGTCCGATCGAACGTGTCGGCCACGATGTCGGGATGGGCCACGGCGACCAGGCGGGGATCCGACTCGCGCGCAGCCAGGGCCAGTGCGAGGCCAGTCGGTGACGCGCCCCAGACCGCGATGCGGTCGTCTCCGGCCGGCCCATCCCATATGAGTGGGACACCGAGACGACCTGCCCTCTCGGGCGCCGTCGCTCCCGACCCGATGAGGAAGTCGCAGTCTCCGGCATCGTCGACCACCTCGAAGCTCTTCGACGTGGCAGGCCCGATGACGACGACCTCCTCGATCCCGGCGTGGGCGGCTACCGAGTGGGCGGCGCGGACCGACGCATCACCCGTCACCAACAGACCGATTCTCACGAGGGTTCGACCGGCGTCCAGACCTCGGGTGGCTCGGCTGTCTCCGAGCTCCGGAGCAGTGCAACTGCGGCCGCGGCGGCCACGGCGATGAAGATCAGGGGGGTGAGTCGTTTCACATGTGTGAGTGTATGACGGTGGATGGCATGATCCGTAGATGACACTCGACCTGGACCATCTGATCGTATGTGTCGAGGACCTCGATGATGCTGCCGCCGTCTTCGAGACACGGCACGGGCTGAGAGCCGTCGAAGGGGGCCGACACCCGGGCCATGGGACGGCGAACCGGATCATCCCGCTCGGTCGCTCCTACGTGGAGCTCCTGGCCGTGATCGACCGTGACGAAGCCCAACGGAGCTCGCTGGGCGCATGGGCACTGGCCCAGGCGGAAGTTGCCGACGGGGGAGGAGTGTGCCTCCGCACCGACGATCTCGATGCCGTGTGCCAACGTCTCGGTCTGGAGTCGGTGGCGATGTCCCGTCTCACCCCCGAGGGTGTGGCCCTGACGTGGCGGGTCGCAGGCATCGAGGAGGCGCTGATCGCGTCGAGGCCCTTCTTCATCCAATGGGACATCCCCGACGAGCTGCACCCGGGTCGTGTCTCCTCGGAGCATCCCGCCGGGCAGGTTCGCCTGACGGGAGTCGCACTCGCCGGCGATCGGGAGTACGTGGCCGGTCTCGAGGAATGGGCACCCCAACCAGGCGGTCTCACCTACGAGGTCGACGAGCTCGACAGGCCCCGTCTCTCTTATCGGTTCGCCTCCAGCCCGGAGGGAGGGAACGACTGAGTCGGTTTTGTAGGTAGCCCCGGGGCAGGGCCACCATGTGCCGAGTATGTCACCAGGAACGTGGCTCAGGATGACCGCATTAGCCACTCTCGTGGTCCTCGCCCTGACCGCGTGTGCCGCCGATGTCTCCACCGACGACCTGCAGGGTGTCGTCCTCGACCCGCCGCAAGCGAAGCCCTCCTTCGTCCTCACCGACACCTCCGGGGCGAGCTACGACTTCGGTGAAGAGACCGAGGGCAAGCTCACCCTCCTCTATTTCGGGTATCTCAACTGCCCCGACATCTGCCCGGTTCACCTGGCGCAGATCGCCGAGACCTTCGACCAGCTCCCCGCGGTCGCTCGGGAGGCAGAGGTCGTCTTCGTCACGGTCGACCCAGAACGCGACTCACCGGATGAGCTGCGGGCGTTCCTCGACAACTTCGACAGTCGCTTCGTCGGGCTCACCGGGACGCTGGAGGAGGTCGAGGCGGCGCAGACGGCAGCGGGCGTGCCGGTTGCGGTCTTCGTCGGCGAAGACGACGACTACACGGTGAACCATGCGGCCCAGGTGATCGCTTTCGGTCCCGATGGTTTAGGCCACAGTGTCTACCCGTTCGGGGTGAGACAGAGTGAGTGGACCAACGATCTTCAGATACTGGCACAGTTCGGGGACGAGGATGCGTAGGCGCCTCATCGGTTTCGTCGCGGTCGCGATGGCTGTCGCCGCGTGTGGCGGAGGCGTCGACTCCCTGACGGTGAGCGACCAGCGGATCGGAGAGCCCACCGGGCCCAATGCCGCCATGTACTTCACGGTCGAAAGCAACTCTGCCGATCGACTCCTCGAAGCCAGCACGGCGGTCGCCGCCTCCGTGCAGATCCACGAGACCGTCATGGATGACCATGGGGCTATGGGAATGCATGCCCTGGACAGTCTCGACGTGCCCGCCGACACTGAGGTCGTGCTCGAGCCGGGAGGAACGCATCTGATGCTGATCGACGTCGATCGGCTCCGGGTTGGCGAGAGTGTCGAAGTCGTGTTGACCTGGGAGAACGCCGGCGAGATGAAGCTGGACGTCGAGGTGGTGGAGGCGGCCGACACCATGGGTGACGACGGTCGAGATGGCTAGGGGAGTCTACCTGGTGGCTGTCTTGTTTCTCGCCGCCTGCGGTGGTCCGTCGACGGTGGAGCTGACCGGGGCAGAGCTCGCCACCGAAGTGGGCTGCTTCGCGTGCCACACGGAGACCGACACCGACACGGCCCCTACTCTTCATGGGATATGGGGCACCGATGTCATGCTGGAGAGTGGAGCGACCGTCACCGTGGATGAGGCCTACGTGATCAGGTCGATAGTCGAGCCGGGGTCGGACATCGTCGCCGGCTACGAGGCTCGAATGCCCGTTTTCCCTCTCGACGACTCAGAGGTCGACCGCCTGGTGGAGTATGTGAGGAGTCTCGGGTGATCAGTTGGTGGTGCACCGCGCTGGCCCGCCCGTGGAGTTGGGAGTGGATCCCCTATCCGGGGATCTGGATTGCGACCCTGCTCCCGATGATGCTCTATGGCTGGAGTATCCGACGCCATGACGCACCGGTCGACCGTCGTAAGGCGATCCAGTTCTTCAGTGGCATGCTGGTGTTCTGGGCCGCATCGGACTGGCCACTGGGGACCCTGGGAGCGGGGTACCTGGCCTCGGCTCACATGACCCAGTTCCTCCTCTACACCCTGGCTGCGGCGCCCCTGATCCTGTTGGGGACCCCGGAGTGGATGGCCCGTGGGCTCGTCGCGAGACTGCATCTCGAGGGCGCAGTGAAGTGGCTGGGCCGGTCCCTGGTCGTCAGCGGGCTCATCTACAACGTCGTCTTGCTGTCCACGCATGCCCCGGGCACGGTCGAGGTGCTCCGGAACAGCCAGCTGGGGTCGTTCGCCATGGACGTGATCTGGATGATGTCGGGGCTGCTGCTCTGGCTCCCGGTGATCTCGCCATTGTCAGACGGGAGGGCCCGCACCACATTCTCCAAGATGGCGTACCTGTTCATCACCACCAGTGTCGTGGCCGTGATCCCGGCGAGCTTTCTCACCTTCACCTCCATCCCGATCTATGGGATCTACGAGCTGGCGCCGCGGATAGGCTCGCTGACCGCCGTCGAAGATCAACAGCTCGCCGGCATCATCATGAAGATCGCCACGATCCCCATCATCTGGTCCACGATCGCAGTCCTGTGGTTCCGGTGGACGGCTCAGGAGACCCAACTGGCATGATCCCGGCCGTTCTCGCCTCGATCCCATCGCCGCCGATCAACGACTTCCACATCGGGCCCTTGCGGGTGACCTTCTACGGCATCTTCATCATGACCGGCGTCGTCATCGCCTGGCTGGTGACCCGGAACAGGTTCGCCGCCAGGGGCGGTGACGTCGAGATCGCCGAGAGGATCGTGATCAGGGTCGTCATCTTCGGCTTCATCGGTGCCCGGATCGGCTACGTGATGACCCACCTGTCCCGTTTCGGAGACGACTGGTGGAAGGTGATAGCGGTGTGGGAGGGTGGCTTGGCGCTCTACGGCGGTCTCACCGCGGGAGCCATAGCCATGTACGTCTACGCCAAGAAGTACGGGGCGAGCTTCCCCGACTTCCTCGACTCGGTGGCGCCGGCGGTGCCGCTGGCGCAGGCGATGGGACGGTTGGGCAACTACTTCAACCAGGAGCTGTTCGGC
>JBAPYG010000329.1:0-22886 GCA_049284615.1 Acidimicrobiia bacterium | reverse complement strand
CTCTCCGCCGGCGGTGCCAACGCCCTGAACATGTACTACGACCGGGACATCGACGAGATGATGCGGCGAACCCGTTCTCGGCCTCTGGCCCGACACGAGGTGCCGCCGGGCAATGCCTTCGCCTTCGGAGTCACTCTCGGTGTGCTGGGGTTCGCCTGGCTCTGGGTCTTCACGACGTGGCTGGCTGCAGCCCTCTCCACCGCGGCCCTCCTCTTCTACGTGTTCGTGTACACCCGGAGGTTGAAGCGGGCGACGGTGCAGAACATCGTCATCGGTGGTGCCGCGGGCGCGGCCCCGACCCTGGTCGGCTGGGCGGCCGTCACCGGCACCGTCGGTGTCCCGGCCTGGGTGCTCTTCTTCATCGTCTTCTACTGGACACCACCGCATTTCTGGGCTTTGGCCCTGCGATATGAGGACGACTATGCCGCCGCCGGGGTACCCATGCTCCCGGTCGTCGCCGGCGTCGAGGCGACGACGAGGCGGATGCTGCTGTACACGGGGCTCATGGTTGCCGTCTCGCTCTTGCTGGTGCCCCTTGGCGGTATGTCGTGGATCTATCTCGTCGCCGCACTGGTCCTCGGTGGTTGGTTCCTCTGGGACACCTGGCGGGTGGTGCGTCATCCCGAGGATGCGATGCGTCTGTTCACCACGTCGACGGTGTACCTGTCGGCCCTCTTTGCCTCTGTCCTCCTGGACGTCCTTCTTTGAAGTCACTTGGAGCGCTGGTCGCCGGTGCCCTCATCGTCGTTTCCTGTTCCGGCACCGATGCAGTCTCCGCCAACGTGATGTCCACCGGAGGCACCGTCGGCACGGGCCAGCAGCGGGTTCTGATCGAGCTGCTCGATGCCGATCGGGAGGCGATGGCACTCACAGATCCGCCGATTGCGACCCTTCGCGACGAAAACGGCTCCCCTCTGGGCAGCTATGTCGGTGAGCCAGTGTGGCTGGTGCCGGGTGAGGCGCCCGCCTTTGCGTTCTGGGTGGAGATTCCGGCCGCCGACACATATCAGGTAACGGTCGGCACCGGTGACCGGGGAGAAACCCGTCCGGTTGGTCTGGTGGCCGTGGATGACACATCCCAGATCGATGTCGGCGATCCGGCTCCCCCCATTGGAGGGAATCCGATGATCGGCCCCGCTCTCGTCGTGTTCGCAAGCCCGAAGTGGTGCCCATCGCGATCGTGTCAGCCGATGATCGATCAGGTGGAGGCGGCATCCAGCGCGGAAGGGCTGGAATGGTTTCATGTCGAGGTGTTCGCCAACCCCGAAGCGTCATCGGAGGACGATCTGGTGCTTTCGAATGACGTAGAGACGTGGGGTCTGCCCTCCCAGCCCTGGGCATACGTCGTGGACGCCGGCGGCGCAGTGTCAGCCGTCTTCGAAGGCGCCGTGTCCGACGAGGAGTTGGCCGACGCCATCGATCGAGTCGACGGCTGAGATGTGACGAGCCATTGCTGCCGGGCGGTGGGGAAGCAACCGCCCTAGGTAGTTCGTGGCCGGGCGGAGCCGGCGGGCACGAGACCACGCCCTTCCTCACCGGGGATGATCTCGAGATGGGTGAGGGTGTGGTGGTAGCGACACAAGAGCCGCAGGTTCGTGATGACTGTCTCGCCACCGTCGGCCCACGAGACGATGTGATGAACGTCACACCAGCGTTGTGATCGACTACAGCCATGCCAGGTGCAGCTCCGGTCGCGTGCGACGACGGCCCGTCGTAGCGCAGACGGAATCACCCGCGTCTTTCGACCGACATCGAGTACCTCCGATTCGGGACCGAAGACGATTCGGGTGACGGAGCTGTCACAGATCATGGTGCCGAGGGAGTCGACATCGAGGACGACGCCGCTCTCGGTCTCATGGAGACCACCCATGTGTTCACCCAGGGCGTCGAGGTCGGTGTGGACCACCAGGTGTGGTCTCTCGCCACCGACGACGGGTGTCTCGGATCCATCGAGGAAACTCCGAGCGAGATCTTCGAGGGCATCGGCGCGTCTCTGGCCCGTGGTGCGGGCGTCGCCGGTCGTGGGTGGCGGCATCAAGGCCTCCAGTGCGGTGAAGAGTGTCTCGCCGGCGGACATTGGCAGTTGGAACTCTCCGCCGACCATGCCATTGGGTCGTCGAGACACGTCGAAGTGTCGTCTGCGCAGTTGCTCTTCCACCTCGAGTCTCTTACCTGGGATGTCGACGTCGTTTCGCCAGTACTCGATGACTCGCTTCGTCTCATCGACTGTGTCTCCGGCGATGTCGAGGAGCACATTCTCGGCCCCTTCGTAGTCTTCCGGTGACTTCTGGGCAGCACGAAGGAGGACGTCGGCCTGGTCGGACGTGATCAGTCGGTGTTTCCACGCAGAGAGGGTCGCGACGAAGCGATGGGCCGTCCGTGCGATGCGCACGTAGCGGTGGGCCCGCCCCCTGGCCATCCCGAAGCGGCCCTCGAGGTAAGCGACGGTGGAGGGGTGCCCCATGAGGTGGTGGTCGCGTGCGGCGTCGGCGGCGGCCAGGGTCTCGGTCCACTCGACGTCGAGCGAATGACGCGCCGCCTCGAGCAATCCCAGGTGCTCGTAGCGCTCTTCCGCCGAAGTCGTCCCGGGATCCTCCAGCCGGGGGATGATGATTGGCATCCGCTTGCTCTCGGTGTGACCCCTTCCCATGATGCGAACGTATCGGAAGGTTGTGACAAGAAATCCGTCGTGTCCCGCTTGGATGACGCGGGGGATACGGCGAGCTCATGATCGCGCTGGCCCTGCTCATCGGGATCGCCCTGGCCGTGCTCATCGGCGTCTCAATCACTCCTCGTAGGTTTCGCTTGCGCGGGGCCGAGACCGGGAAGGCGAGTGGCGAGGAGAGTTAGCCGCACGGGCTCGTCGGCTAGCCGGACAACGGGTCGCAGCCCTCCAACGTGAGTGCCGCCCAACCACCGGCCGACAGGAGCATCGCCAGCCCGATGAGCAGCCTCATCTCAGGACGAGGCTATTCGTCGACCTTCAGTTGCAGACGCAGCAGATCCTCCGTCTCCTCGATGAGCTCGTCGACGAGGGCGGCGCGCTGGTCGGTGGTCGGCGTCTCCAGCACGCGCTGGAGGTCGAGCGTCTGGAGACCGGCGATCTGAGCGAGCTGATAGATGCTTTGGGTCGGGTCATCCGACAGGTCGGGCACTTCGTAGTCCGATCCAGGGTTGAGCCGCCCGGCGAGACTAATCAGCTCGGGCAGCCGACGCCGGGCGGACAGGAGGGCCGCATCGCCCGGTGGGCCGGGCTGCTCGTCAGCGAGGTCCTCGACGACTGCCAGCGGGTATGGGTCCGATGGCAGCCATTCGGTCACCCGAATCCTCGTTCTGCCCATGGTGACGAGGCCGACCGTCCCGTCGTCGTTGAGCCCGGAGCCCACGACATGGGCGACGCAGCCGATGTCGAAAGTCGGGTTGTCGTCGCGTGACTCGATGCCCCGCTCGATGAGGACGACGCCGAATTCGCGATCGCTGTCGATGATGTCCGCGTACATCTGCAGATAGCGGGGCTCGAACAGCCGGAGCGGCAGCACCATGCCCGGCAGGAGCACCAGGCCGAGCGGGAACATGGGCAGTTCTCTCACGTCATACCTTCGCTGCGGTCGTCGTCCTCGGATGGATGCGATCCGCCCGAGTTTGGATGGAGTTGGTCGCTACTTCCCAACGTCCGTATGATGCCGTCCCGATGGCCCCGATTCGCCGACGTTTGATCCGACTCGCCGCGCTCATCGGCTCGGCCTTTCTCCTCAGCGGCTGCGCCATCATCGACGTCGACTACAACCCGCTGACCACCTTCGACCCCAAGGGACCGTTTGCACAGCGTGAAGACGATCTCTTCTGGCTCGTCTTCTGGATCGCTACCGGGGTTTTCGCCCTGGTGATGGGTGGCCTGCTCGTGATCGTTTTCGCCTTCCGAGACAAGAAGAAGGAGACGAAGGAGCCGAAGCAACTCCATGGGAGCCCCAAGCTCGAGGTCCTCTGGACGGTCATCCCCGCTCTGATCCTCGCCGGGATCGCAGTTCCCACGGTCTCGTCGATCTTCGAGCTGACCGAATGCGGCTCCGATGCGATGGAGGTGGAGGTGATCGGCCATCAGTGGTGGTTCGAGTTCCACTACCCCGCACAGGAGGTGGACACGGCCAACGTCATGGTCATACCGGCCGGTCAGGAGGTGTGCGCACAGATGACGTCGGAGGACGTGATCCACAACTTCTGGGTCCCGGCCCTCAACGGCAAGCGATACCTGATCCCCGGCCAGACGACCAGTCTGCGGCTCGAAGCCGACGAGCCCGGTGAGTTCTGGGGGCACTGCGCCGAGTTCTGTGGCCTGTCCCACTCGCTGATGCGTACGCGTGTGTTGGCGGTGACCCAAGATGAGTTCGACACATGGGTCGAAGACCAGAAGGCTCCGGGCACCATCCCGGTAGAGGGTGATCCGGGGTACGAGGGGTATCAGCTCTTCTTGAACAAGACCTGCGTGCAGTGTCACACCTATCGCACCGACTCCCAAGATGGGCCGATACCCATACCGCCGGAGGCGTTCAACGGGCCCGACCTGACCCACTTCGCCTCACGGGAGGTCTTCGCCGGTGCGAGTCTGCCCGAGGAGGGCGAGACCCACGACGAGGCCCTCAAGCGATGGCTGTCGAATCCGCCCGAAATCAAGCCGGGCAGCTTCATGCCCGACCTGCCATTGACCGAAGCCGAGATCGACGCGCTTATCGTCTGGTTGGACAGCAACAAATGACAGCCACAGCAGAGCGACCAGCAACCACGATCTTCCGACGCCCGAAGTCGACGTCCGGCTTCTGGGGATGGGTCACGACCGTCGACCACAAGAAGATCGGCATCATGTATGGCTACGCCGCCTTCACATTCTTCATCATCGGTGGCATCGAAGCCCTGCTGCTCCGGATTCAGCTGGCACAGGCGAATTCGGAGTTCCTGACCGCCGGGGCATACAACGCCCTGTTCACCATGCATGGCACGACGATGATCTTCCTCTTCGTCATGCCTGTCGGTGCGGCGTTCATGAACTATCTGCTGCCGTTGCTCATCGGCGCCCGAGACGTGGCATTCCCCCGGCTCAATGCCCTGTCGTGGTGGATCTTCTTCTTCGGGGGCATCTTCCTCTACAGCACCTTCATCTTCGGCACCTCGGTCCCACCGATCAGCCCGGGCGGGATCACCGGGAACCTCGCCGCCGGGGGTGGGCCGGGCTCGTTCAACTTCCTTGCGTCCTCGCCGGACGCGGGTTGGTTCGGGTACCAGCCCAACGCCGGGCCCCTCTACTCGCCGGGGACCGCATTGGATTATTGGGCCCTGGGGCTGCAGATACTCGGACTGGCCTCCCTGATCTCGGCGATCAACTTCATCGTCACGGTGTTCAACATGAGGGCGAAGGGGATGCGTCTGCTTCGCATGCCCGTGTTCGCCTGGATGTCGACCGTGGTCGCGTTCCTTCTGCTGTTCTCGCTCCCGATCATCGCCGTGGCCCTGTTCATGGTCACGTTCGATCGGCAATTCGGGACCCTCTTCTTCGCACCCGTTGGGGGTGGTGACCCCATCCTCTGGCAACACCTGTTCTGGCTTTTCGGCCATCCCGAGGTCTACATCCTGATTCTCCCCGCGATGGGGATCGTCTCCGAGATCCTGCCGGTCTTCAGCAGGAAGCCGCTCTTCGGCTATTCGGCGGTGGTCTTCGCCGGCGCGGCGATCGCCTTCCTCGGCTTCGGCGTCTGGGCCCATCACATGTTCGCCTCGGGCATCACCCCGGTGGCCCAGGCGGCATTCGGGCTGGCCACGATGACGATCGCCATCCCCACCGGTATCAAGATCTTCAACTGGATGGGCACGATGTGGGGGGGAAAGCTCCGCTTCAAATCGCCCATGCTGTTCGCTGTCGGCTTCCTCGCCATGTTCACCATCGGTGGGCTCTCCGGCGTCACCCACTCGATCGTGCCGTCGGACTGGCAGCAGACAGACACCTACTACATCGTTGCGCACTTCCACTACGTGTTGTTCGGCGGTGCCGTCTTCGGCATCTTCGGCGGGCTCTATTACTGGTTCCCCAAGCTCACGGGTCGCGTCATGAACGACCGTCTCGGCAAGGTCCACTTCTGGCTGATGTTCGTCGGCTTCAACCTCACCTTCGCCCCCATGCATTGGCTCGGATTGCAGGGCATGGTCCGGCGCACATGGAAGTACGCGCCCGGGGCGGGGCTCCAGACCTGGAATGTGGCCGTGTCGATAGGAGCATTCATCATCGCCCTGTCGATCGCGGTGTTCATGGTGAACTGGTGGCGTAGCAAGCGGCATGGCGAGTTGTCGGGCCTCGATCCATGGGATGCGAGAACCGTCGAGTGGACCATCCCCAACCCCACTCCCGAGTACAACTTCGCCACCTCGCCGGTCGTGACCCGGCTCGACCATTTCTGGCACATGAAGTACGACGAGGACGAGGAAGGTCGGGCCGTCCGCAAGCCGGAAGCCGACCAGGTCGTCGCCGATCTGGAATACGACGGTCTCAACCCGAAGAGCCCGATACATCTCCCGGCACCGTCCTACTTCCCGTTCGTGATGGCGATGGGCCTGCCGATGATCGGGTACGGGATCATCTATCACACCGCCACCTGGGGGAAGGTGCTGATCGCTCTCGGCGTCGTGATCGCGCTCTCCGCCCTCATCGGGTGGGGCATCGAGCCACTCGAGGAAGCCGAGGAGCATCACGACGACACGGATGAGTTCGCTCTCGACGTCGACGACGCCGAGTTCGTGGATGTAGAGGAGGGGGTGGTCGTCGATGAGTGATCTGGCCCATGACGTCGCAGTCGACCATCACGACGAGCACGAGTCGACGGGCATCGAGAACCGCAAGCTGGGGATGTGGGTATTTCTCAGCTCGGAGTTCCTCTTCTTCGGCGCCCTGATCACCAACTACCTGCTGTACTCGAATCGATCCGGGTTCGAGGGCATCTACCCGGCCGAGATCTACGACATCCCGTTCACCTCGGTGAGCTCGTTCGTGCTGCTGATGTCGTCTCTCACCATGGTTCTCGCCCACCATGCCCTGACCCGCAACGACCAGAACGGAGCACGCACCTGGCTATTCGCCACGGCGGCGCTGGGCGCGGTGTTCCTCGGCGGTCAGGTCTTCGAGTTCACCGAGTTCATCGTCGAGTACGACATGACGCTGTCGACCAACCCGGCGGCGTCGGCGTTCTACGTGCTCACCGGGTTCCATGGCACCCATGTCGCCATCGGCGTGATCATGCTCTTGTCTCTGTGGGGCATCTCGAGACGTCGTGGCGGACTGAGCGAGAAACACGGGATGAATCTCGAGTTGGTCGGTCTCTACTGGCACTTCGTCGACATAATCTGGATCGTGATCTTCACGGTCGTCTATCTCCTATCGGTACCAGTGACATGACCTCCGACAGCCACCAGCACGAGCCGACTCCGGCGCAGTACTGGAAGATCGCCGCCTTCCTCGCGACGCTCACCGCCATCGAGGTGTCGTTGTTCTACATCGACCACGCCTTGGACCTGGGTGTGTTCAACGCAGTCGCCCTGATCAGCCTGTCGGCGATCAAGTTCCTGGTCGTGATCGGCTGGTTCATGCACGTCCGTTATGAGAAACCGATGATCGCCCGCTTCTTCACGGCCGGGTTCGTGCTCGCCTGCGCCCTCTATCTGGTGGTGCTGGCCGCCCTCGGCATCGTCGCGATCAGGGGCTGAGACCGTAGGCCGGGACTCCTTGACCCATGTCCTGGCTCGAATTCGCCGGTGTGCCCCCGGTGACAGCCACATACCGTCCGTTTCGCTCCAGAGTCTGAGCGGTCTTCGTCATAAGCGGTCACCGTGTTAGAAACATCACGATGAGCCAGCCACTCGAACCCGGCCGATTCTTCCTGCCCGGGCCTACCGAAGTCCACCCGGAGGTACTCGACGCCCAGAACGGTCCCATGATCGGTCACCGGGGCAAGGCGATCGTCGATCTCTTCAGTTCGATCGAGACCGGCCTCAAACCCGTGTTCGCCACCGAGAGGCCGGTGATAGTCTCGACCTCGTCGGCCACCGGCCTGATGGAGGCGGCGGTGCGCAATGGCGTCAACGGCGGCAAGGTCCTGAGCCTCGTGAACGGTGCCTTCTCCAAGCGGTTCGCCGCCATCGCCAAGGCCTGCGCCCTCGATGTCGACGTCTGGGACGTGGAGTGGGGGACGGCGCACGCGCCGGAACAGCTCGCCGATCGTCTCCGCAGCGGGTCGTATGACGCCGTGACCCTGTCCCAGTCGGAGACCTCGACGGGAGCGTTGCAAGACCTCGAGGCGATTGCCTCGGTCGTGGGGGGCCATGAGCAAACGCTCCTCTTGGTCGACTCGGTGACCGGTGTCGGAGGTGTGGAGACCCAAACCGACGCCTGGGGCATCGACTTCATCCTCACCGGGTCGCAGAAAGCGCTGGCGCTTCCTCCCGGGCTCGCATTTGCCGTGGCCGGCGAGGCCATCCTGGAGCGCTCGAGGCACATCCCGGACAAGGGATGGTATTTCGACCTCGAGATGCTTCACACGGAGATCGCCGAGAACCAGACCCCGGCGACACCGGCGATCTCGCTTCTCTATGCACTCGACTTCCAATTACGCAGGATCGCCGACGAGACGATGGACGCCCGCTGGAAACGGCATCTCGCCATGCAGCAGCGCACCTTCGACTGGGTCGCGGACATGAGGGGGAGTGGAGTCGAGGTCGAGGTGTTCGCCGCCGAGGGCCACCGCTCCCCGACAGTCACCTGCGTCGCCACCGACCGATCCAAGGAGGTGGTCGCCGGTCTTTTCGAGAGGGGATGGGTCGTCGGAGGTGGCTACGGGCCGCTCAGCGAGTCGACCTTTCGGATCGGGCACATGGGCGACCACACCCTGGACGAGCTCGAGGAGCTCCTCGCCGTCCTCACGGACGTCATGTCATGACCCATCGCATCCTCGTCACCGACAAGGTGGCGTTGTCGGGTCTCTACCCGATCGTGAACGATGACGACTTCTCGGTCGTGTCGATCGACGACTCCGCCAGCGCCGAGTTCGTGTCCGCGCTGGCGGAGGCGGATGCATTGATAGTGCGCAGTGCCACGACCGTGACCCGTGACATGATCGGGTTGGCGCCCCGTCTTCGCGCCGTAGGGCGCGCCGGCGTGGGGGTCGACAACGTCGACATACCTGCCGCCAGCGAGAAGGGCATCGCAGTGTTCAATGCGCCAGGTGGCAACACCATCGCCGCCGCGGAGTTGACTATGGCCCTTCTCCTGTCGATGGCCCGGAGGGTCCCGGTCGCCGATGCCTCACTGCGCTCGGGTGGATGGGACCGTGCCGCCTTCAAGGGTGTCGAGCTGCGCGGCAAGACTCTCGGGCTGATCGGAGCCGGCCGCATCGGCGGTGAGGTGGCCACGAGGTGTCGGGCTTTTGGGATGGATGTCGTGGTTCACGACCCGTATTTGAGTCAGGATCGAGCCGACGAGCTAGGTGTGCGATTGGTCAGCCTCGACGACGTCCTCGCCCAGGGAGACTTCATCTCGATCCATGTGCCCCTCACCGACGAGACGAGAGGTATCTGTGGGTTCGAGGCACTCGCCAGGATGAAGACCACCGCGTTCATCGTCAATGCCTCTCGCGGTGGCGTCGTCGACGAGGATGCGCTGGCCGCCGCCCTTCGCGACGGGGTCATCGCCGGGGCAGCCCTCGACGTCTTCGAGACCGAGCCCCTGCCGGAGGACAGCCCGCTTCGCGATGCCCCGAACCTTGTCCTGACTCCCCACCTGGGAGCATCGACGGCCGAGGCCCAGGTGGGAGTGGCCACCGAGGTGGCCGAAAAGATCAAGACGCTCTTGACCTCCGGAGACGGCTCCGGGGCGATCAATGCCGAGGCCCTGGGCTAGAGCAGCTGGACTATGGGCGTCGCCGCGCCCTCGGCCGGCTCTTCGCCGTGCTCTTCCCCACTGCTGTTGTAAAGCAGCACCGAGATGACGATCACCAAGACGGCGCCGATGCCCAGCAGTGCCCAGACCAGGTCGCCGAACGAGATGCGCATCTCGGGCTTTGAACCGGCGAGGGCGGCGAAGCCGAGGATCCCGCTGGCAGTGATGATGGCGACGACGGCGCCGCCAACTCCCGGGGCGAGGGTGTTGGACTGGATGAGGGCGTAGGCGAAGGGGAGCACCAGCAGCAGGAGCAGCAACAGACCGACGACGGGGATGCTCATCGCGTTGCCGAGACG
The DNA here is from genome assembly GCA_049284615.1 of Acidimicrobiia bacterium. Classification (GTDB taxonomy): domain Bacteria; phylum Actinomycetota; class Acidimicrobiia; order Spongiisociales; family ZC4RG35; genus JANQRA01. Next base: position 12,617 of record JBAPYG010000329.1, on the reverse strand, counting down.
GCCCTTGACACTCGTCACCTCGTCGGAGTCGGAGTTGGCGACTGCCACGGGCACGCCGAGGAATTGGGGCACGAGAGCGGTGAGGGCCCCCAGTACCGCACCACCGATCACCATCACGAACAGGGTGGCGAGGACGGGGAGTTGGAGCATGGCCGGGTCCGAGTTCTCGACAGGTGTGCCGAACCCGTTGAGCATGGCACCGGCGACGAGCCCGAGGATCAGTCCCACGAGCGCCCCGAGCCACGCGGTGGCTGTCTTGGAGCCCGACAGCTGCATCGCCGGATCGGTCCAGGCCGTGGCGGCGCGAGAGACGCCGGCCACGATCGCCCCGAAGATCACGCTGACCAGGGCGATGCCGATCATCACTCCCGTCGGGTTGACCTGGACGACGGGTCCCGACTCGGGGAGGGCCGTGGCATTGGGCGCCCAGAAGGCGCCGGCAACCAGAAATCCGACGACACCGAGGGCAGCCCCGATCCATGCCCCGATGCGGACTGCAGTCTTGATGCGGGTCCCCATCGCCACCGGCACCAGGGTCTCCTCCGGGTCGGGCTGTTCCATCGGCGAGGCGGGCATCACCGGCTCTTCGATGACGGCCACGGCGGCGGCAGCCGGCTCCTGCTCCTGCTCGGGCTCGAGGGCGGGCGCGGTCTCGGCGGGCTCGCTCTCGGCGGGAGCAGATGACGTCGGAGGTGGTGCGTCGCCCGCCCAGGCGGCGAGGACGTCGTCTATCGACGTCCCGTCGACACTGGCCCGGGCCGCGGCAGACCTCTGAACCAGCTCGGGGGGGATCCCCATGGCGGCGCCGGCTGTCTGTGCGTCACTCACGATCGGGCACTTTAGTGGGCTGGCGGTTGGTCAAACAGTCGGGCTCACTCGGCGTTTCTGTCGTCTCGCCAAGCCAGCCAGTCGGCGACGGGGGAGAGGTCGAAGTGAGTGTCTCCATCGAAGGCCAGAGTGAACATCGTGGCGCCGGCTTCGACCAATTCGTCGGCGCGCTCGATCTTGTGAGGGGGCGCCCCACATGAGCGTTCGATCTCCTGGGGGTCCCGGCCCACATCACGGCAGTGTCCGTCGAGGACGTCGTTCTTGTGTCGGATCACGTCAGGTCTGCCGAACCCGTGCCAAATGTCGGCGTGCTCTGCGGTGTACCGGAGAGTCTTCTTCTCGCCGCCGCCTCCGATGAGCATTGGGATGTGACGTGTCGGTGGCGGGTTGAGCTTGGACATCCGCTCCTCGATTCGCGGGAGTGCCTGTCTCAGGTCGGCGAGACGAGAGCCTGCCGTCCCGAAGTCGTAGCCGTACTCCTCGTAGTCGCGCTCGAACCATCCGGCGCCGATCCCGAGGATGAGCCTGCCATTCGAGGCGTGGTCGACCGTGCGAGCCATGTCGGCGAGTAGGTCGGGATTTCGATAGCTGTTGCATGTGACGAGTGCACCGATCTCCACCCTTTCGGTCACTTCGGCCCACGAGCCCAGCATGGTCCAGCACTCGAAGTGCTTGCCGTCGGGCTCTCCGCTGAGGGGGTAGAAGTGGTCCCAGTTGAAGATGACGTCGACACCCATCTCCTCACCGAGGATGACGGCGTCCCGGATCTCGGAGTAGTCGGCGTGTTGAGGTTGGAGTTGCAGGGCAAGGCGAATCGGGCGGCTCAAAGTCACGGTCTCCTGGTCGAGGGTGAGCCGACCCTAAACCTCTATCCCGTAGAGGGTGTCGACGATCAGCTCGTCGACCACGGCCTGGTGGGCCTCGTGGGTCTCGGCGCCGTCGTCGATGGCCTTCTCATACGCCGCGATCTGTCGATCGGCGCTGGTGCCCTCCGACACGATGGTCCGGGCATGCCGGATCTGGTCACGAACGTCGAACTCCACCGCGTCCTGACCGAGGATCTCGATGAGCTCGTCGACCAGATCGGCGAACGAGACCAGGGTGCCCTTGCCAAAGTCCACCAGGGAGCCTGCGGTGCCGTAACGCTGGGCGCGCCAGATGTTCTCCTCGATGATCCCCGGGGCGTAGGTCCGCCAGCGCTGGTTGTTGCGTCGGAGACGATAGAGGAACCCGAGCAGGCACTGATAGAGGGCGGCGATGGTCATGGCATCATCGAGACGTGTGCACATGTCGCTCACACGCATCTCCAGCGTCGGGTACCGGCTCGATGGCCGGATGTCCCACCACAGCTTCGAAGCATCTTCGATCAGCCCGGCGTCGACCAGGATCTCGACGTACCGCTCGTACTCGCTGGCCGACTGGAACTCCTCGGGGATGCCGGTTCGGGGCAGGTTCTGGAAGATGACGAGCCGGTAGGCGTGGAGCCCGGTCAGCACCCCATCCCAGAAGGGCGACGACGTGGAGAGGGCGAGGAGGTGGGGGAGGAAGTACTTGACCTGATTCATCAGGTCTATGCGGAGGTGGTCGTCGGCTATGCCGACGTGGACGTGCATGCCACAGATGACCAGCTGTCGAGCCACCTGCTGATAGTCGGCCTGCAATCTGATGTAGCGCGGGTCATCGGTTGTGCGTTGTTGTGCCCAGTTGGCGAAGGGGTGCGTCGACGAGGCGATGATGGCGGCCCCGTACTCACTCACCACCTTGGACAGATCGCGTCGCATCCCGGCCAGGTCCTCTCTGGCTTCGGAGACCTTCGTGCAGACCTTGGTCCCGACCTCGATCTGGGCTTGGAGGAACTCATGGGTGACCTGTGATCCGAGTACCTCGCCAAGGGCATCCCACATCTCGGTTGGGGGCTCCTTGAAGAGATCCCTCGTCTCCCTGTCGACGACCAGGTACTCCTCTTCGATGCCGATCGTGAACTCGGGTCGCTCGATCACCAGGCGAGACTAGAGAACGACCCGACGCCCATCGCCCCTCTTCGGGCACGAGCCCCTTCCTACTCTCATGGTCGCCCCCTGGACGAGGCGGCCCTGGCGTCACAGCCGGCGAGATGGTCGTTGACCAGACCCATCGCCTGCATGAAGGCATACATGGTGGTAGGGCCGACGAACGACCAGCCCCGCTTCTTGAGATCCTTGGAGAGGGCAGTGGAGACGTCCGTCGTGGCGGGTATCGACTCCGGGGGTGGTCCCGGGCCTGTGGCCCAGGACCAGAAGTAGTCACTCAATGACCCTGCTTCGTCGATCAGGTCGAGTGCCCGCCCCGCATTGTTGATGACAGACCTGATCTTGCCCTCGTGACGGACGATCCCGGCGTCACCCATGAGGCGGGTGACGTCTCTCTCGTTGAACGTGGCGACGCGGGCCGGCCGGAAACGGGCGAACGCCATCCTGAAGCTCTCCCGCTTGCGCAGGATCGTCAGCCAGCTCAGCCCTGCCTGGAAACCTTCGAGACAGACCTTCTCGAACAGGAGGTCGTCGTCGGTGGTCGGTCTGCCCCACTCTTCGTCGTGGTAGACCCGGTAGATCTCGGGCTCCACGCCCCACCAGCATCGGGTCACACCGTCGTCTCCCAATATCACCTCCATGACGGCAGGATACCGGTGGCTTCGGTGGGCCTTTCGGTGATCGCCTACGCTGCCCGCGGCCCAGGAGACCCATGCCGAGCGATCTCACGAAGAACCTACCTGTCGGAATCGTCGGTGGCGGCATCCTCGGTCTCGCCGTCGGACGCGAGCTGACCAGGCGGTTTCCCGGCATCGAAGTCATGGTCTTCGAGAAGGAGGATCGGGTGGCGAGTCACCAGACGGGTCACAACTCGGGTGTCGTCCACGCCGGCATCTACTATCAGCCTGGCTCGCTCAAGGCCCAGCTGTGCACCCGGGGGAGGACCCTGCTCAGGGACCACTGTGCCGAGCGCCGGCTTCCCTACGAGGAATGCGGCAAGCTCGTCGTGGCCGTTCGCGTCTCCGAGCTGGGTCGTCTCGATGCTCTCGAGAAGACCGCCGCTGCGAACGAGGTCCCGGGTCTGCGTCGAGTCGACCCGAGCGAGATGGCCGAGATCGAGCCACACGGGGCCGGCATATCCGCTCTGCACTCGCCACAGACCGCCATCACCGACTTCGCCGCGGTGGCCCGGTCGTTCGCCGATGACATCGAGTCTGCCGATGGACGGATCCTGCTCTCGAGCCCGGTCACGGATATCCGTCGTCGCCCCAATGGGGTCGAGGTCCGTGCCGGCGGTGAGGCCCATCAGGTGGGCAATCTCGTGATCTGCGCCGGGCTGCAGTCTGACCGTGTCGCCGAGCCGGTCGACGGTCATCCCTATCCGCGGATCGTCCCGTTCCGTGGTGAGTACATGCGAGTGGCCGATTCGAAGGCAGGTCTCGTGCGCGGTCTCATCTACCCGGTCCCCGACCCTCGCTACCCCTTCCTCGGGGTCCATTTCACCTCCAAGGTTTCGGGGGCGTTGGAAGTGGGGCCCAACGCCGTCCTCGCCTTGAAGCGAGAGGGCTACCGGCGTCGGGATGCGAGTCTCGCCGATGTCGGGAGCATCGTGTCTTTCCCCGGCTTCTGGCGGATGGCGGCGGCGAACTGGCGGGCCGGCATCGAGGAGTTCCGGGGATCGCTCTCGAAATCGGCGTACATGCGAAAGGCGAGTCTCTACGTGCCCGAGATCGGGCCGGAGGACGTGACCCGGGACCGGGTGGGCATCAGGGCTCAGGCCCTGGATCGTGACGGCTCCCTTGTCGACGACTTCCGCATCTACGAGGCCCATCGGGTGCTCAGTGTGCGCAACGCCCCCTCCCCGGCGGCCACGTCGAGTCTCGCCATCGCCGAGTATGTCGTGGATCGGATGGGCGAGGCGGCCTGAGCGGCGGGCCGTCAGCCGAAGGCCGGCATGACCTCACTGGCGAACAGCTCGACGCTCTGCCGGTCGTAGGCGATGTCGGCGAAATTGACGATGGCGTATGTCATGCCGGCAGCCTCGAACTCCTGAAGAGTGGCCACGATCTGCTCCGGTGTGCCCGATGTGGGCTCGTACATGCGGACGAATCGGTCGGCCCCTTTGGGTGATACGTACTTCTCGAGGTGGTCGCGATACCAGGACTTCCTCTCGTCGACCCCGGCCTCCGTCTCCGCGGAGAGGATGTTGAAGTTCGCCGACCGGACGATGGCCTCGTATGACGTCCCGACGTCGGCGCAGTGCTTGGCGAGGATGGCGGACTTCTCCCGGAATGCCTCGAGGTCGTCACCCCCGAAGTTGGTGTACTGCGCATGTCGCGCCGCGATGTTGAGTGTCACCTTCTCACCGCCACCGGCGATCCACAGCGGGATGTGGGGCTCCTGGAGACCCTTGGGCCGGCAAATCGCCCCCTGGAGGTTGTAGTACTCGCCCTCATAGTCGACGACGTCTTCGGTCCACATCGCCTTCATGATCTCGACACCCTCACGAAGCATGCCGAGACGCCCCCCAGGCGACTTGAACTCGTAGCCGTACCCGTCGTGCTCGTGCTCATACCATCCGGCGCCGATTCCCATCTCGAGCCGCCCTCCCGACATGACGTCGACGGAGGCGGCGACCTTGGCCAGGTACGACGGCGGACGATATGTGTTGCAGGTGCACATCTGCCCCAGGCGGATCGTCTCGGTGGTGACTGCGAGGGCGGACATCAGCGTCCATGCCTCGTAGGTCACCTCCTGGGTCGGCTCCGGCACGGTGTGGAAGTGGTCATAGACCCAGGCGGAGTCGAATCCGAGAGTCTCCAGATCGGTGGCCACACCGAGCATGGTGGGCCAGTGCTCCTCGATCGGGATGCCGGAGAGGGTGATCCTCCAGCCTTGTGGGACGAACGCGCCGAATCTCATTCGATCGACGGTAGCCAGTCGGGCGTCGGTCTCATGATGGGGGTGGTGTCTTCATCAATCTTTAACCCTCGTTAGCGATCGGCGCCATAACTTGTGACTCGTGAGCCAGACCCGTGTCCGCGATTCCATTTCCGGTGTGCTCGCAGCCGCCGTGGCGCTGGGCATCTCGGAGCTGATAGCCGGTCTCGTCGCCGATGCCCCTTCGTTGGTGGAGGGTCTGGGCAACTGGGTGATCGATCACGTCCCCCCGGCAGTCAAGGAATGGGCGATCGAGCTGTTCGGCACGAATGACAAGCTGGTCCTGCTCATCAGCATCACGGTCGTGACCCTGATCATCGGGGCGATCGTGGGGCTGTTCTCCCGGGAAAGGTTCTGGATCGCAACGTCGGTCTTCACCGGGTTCGGGGTGGTGGCGGTCCTCGCCGCCCTCGCCGACCCCCAGGCCTCGCCCCTCAGTGCCGCCATACCCGCGGTGGTCGCGGTCGTGGCCGGGCTGGCCACCCTGCGCATGCTCTACAACCTCGCTGAACCGGTCGGAGACGCCGGGGCAGGGTCGTCGCGTCGGAGCTTCATCATCGGCGCCGGAGCGGTCGTGGGGGTGGCGGCCCTCTCCGCCGGCTTCGGTCGCGTCCTGGCCGAGCGGGCCAAGCTGGCGGTGGCCGGCAGAACCGAGGTCGTGCTTCCCAGCGCGGCCGAGCCCCTCCCCACCGTGCCCGCCGCCGCCGACTTCGCGATAGAGGGTGTGGAGCCGATCCTCGTTCCCAACGAGGACTTCTACCGTATCGACACCGCTCTCTCGGTCCCGCGCATCGATCTCCAGGAGTGGACGCTCGACATCAAGGGCATGGTCGACAGGCCGTACAGCATCACCTACGCCGACCTCCTGGACATGCGCACGGTGGAACGTGACGTGACTCTCTCCTGCGTCTCGAACCAGGTCGGGGGTGGGCTTGTCGGCAATGCCCGCTGGCAAGGCGTTCCCCTGAAAGAGATCCTCGACCGGGCAGGTGTAAGCGAGGGTGCCGGGCAGGTGGTGGCGCGGTCGGTCGACGATTTCACCGTTGGCTTCCCCGTCGACGCCGTGTACGACGGCAGGGAGGCTCTGCTCGCCATCGGGATGAACGGCGAGCCACTTCCGTTCGAGCATGGGTTCCCGGCGCGTCTGGTGGTGGCCGGGCTCTATGGCTACGTGTCGGCGACGAAGTGGTTGTCCGAGATCGAGCTCACCACCTGGGACGGGTTCGACGCCTACTGGGTCCCCCGCGGCTGGGCCAAGGAAGGGCCGATCAAGACTCAATCACGTATCGACACCCCAGCTATGAGCGCTTCGGTCGACTCGGGGGCCCAGGTCGTGGCGGGAGTCGCATGGGCACCTACGCGTGGCATCTCCAAAGTGGAGGTGCAACTGGGCGAGGGCACGGACTGGGTCGAGGCGGAGCTCTCCGAGCCGCTGTCCGAGAACGCCTGGGTTCAGTGGAAGGTCGACTGGGACGCCTCCGAGCCCGGCCGTCATCTGATCACCTGCCGTGCCACCGACGGCGACGGCAACACCCAGACCGCCGATGTCGTGCCTCCGGCACCCGACGGTGCCACCGGGTGGCACTCGCGTGCCGTCGTCGTCAGCTGACGCCGACACCCGCAGCAAGCCCAGACTGGGGCGCTCCGGACCCGATGGCCCGAAGCGCCTCGATCTGAGAAGACGTACATCAGGTCAGTCGGCAGCATCCGTCGCCGCAACGGCCCAGGCCAAGCCCTCAGCGTCGTCCTCGGCGGCCAATCGCAGCTCCCAACCCGTCCCGGGAGATCCGTCGTCGAACCAGAAGAAGCGAAGACGACCGAGGCCGGCCTCGACAGCCGCCGGATCGGGTGGCCAGTCGAGATCGCACATGGTGGCCACAACCCACCATGCGCCATAGCGACCGGCGGCGGCACCACGTCGACGGCCATGGGCGCCACCCGAGGCGCCGGCCCAAGCCATCCAAGCCAGGGCTTCCCCGTCGGTCATCGTGCCCACGCGCGCCCGAGTGAGCCCGAGTGCCCGAATCGCCTCCAGCGCGCCGCCCTCGACGGCGGATGTCTCGCAGCGACCATTCGACTCGGTCACCCAGGGGAGAACCAGATCGGAGAGGGAAGCCTCGGATTGGGGGTCCTCGAGCTCGTCGTACGTCCCGGGCAGCCCGACCGGCTCCACAGCCACCGGCGGCGGAGACGGAGCCTCGACCTTGTCGGGCTTGTAAGTGGCGACGGGGTAGCGAGGCTCCCATTCCAGGAGATGGTCGGGCAGGTCGGCGATGGGCCCCACACCGTGGTCACCGCGAATCACACGCTCGGCGGCCGTCACCGCCCGCCACGGCCCATCGTCGATGTGCGGCTCGAGCTCCGCCCAGGTCTTCGTCGATGCCGCCACCTCGGGAAGCGGTCCCAGGGCGAATCGAGCTACACCCTCACTGACTGCGGCTCCTGCCCACTGTCCCGGGGCCTCGAGTGTGAGCCGATAGCGGATGTGCTCCTCGATGCCCCAGAGCTGCTTGCCCCGGGTCACGGCCTCGCGACAACGCTCCTTCAGCTCGACGAGCCGGTCCCATTCGCGGCCCTCACAGAGACCATCGACGACGCGGAGCAGCTCGTCGGTGTCGGAAACCTCGATGGCGTCATGTGCACGCTGGCTGATCACGGGTTGGGCCCAAGCGTCACCGGGAGATCGCGTCGTGACCACTCCGAGAACGATCCCACGTACACATCGGGCATGGGCCGTCCGGAAGCCACCACCGCCAGGGCGGCGTGACATGCGGTCACCCCGCTCCCGCAAGACACCACGACGTCGTCGGGAACCTCCCGGTACACCTCAGCGAGTCTCACTGCATCGTGAAAGCGATCCGACTCGCCGAGATTGTGACCGGTGGGGATGTTGACGGCTCCGGGGATGTGACCGGCCTTGGGGTCGACGGGCTCTATCTCACCTCGATATCGCTCACCGGCGCGGGCATCGACGATCACGCGATCTCCCAGCTGATCGTGGGTGACCACGCCCGTGAACCCGTCGGGAGCGGGATAGGTGCCGCGTCGGGGTGTGACGACGCCGGTTTCGACCTTTCCTCCCTCGGCAACCCAGGCCGGGAAGCCACCGTCGAGAACCTGGACGTCTTCGTGGCCGATGGAGCGAAGCATCCACCAGAGTCTCGCCGCCATCCGCCCGCCGCTGTCGTCGTAGACGACGACGTGCATGCCCGGCTCGATCCCCAACCTTCCCAGGGTCGAGGCGAAGTCGAGGATGGGTGGCAGGGGATGACGGCCGTCGAGACCGGGTTCCGATGCCAGGTCGTGGTCGAGGTCGACGAACACCGCACCGGGGATGTGGCCATCGGCATACGTCTGCCTGCCCTTGCCCGGATCGACGAGGTCCCACCGCATGTCGTAGAGCCCCACGTCGTGGAGACGGCGCGAGAGCTCTGCGGCCGAGATGAGCGGGTGCATCGCATCATTCCAACACACGGCGCCGTGTTGAGCCACCGTGTCGCGCTTCGGTGGTCGACCGGGCCGGCACCGGCTGCGATCCGCCGAGTGGCCTGATCGACTGGCTCGCCCGTCAGGACCGGAGTCCGCCGCCAACCAGGCTCGTCATTCCTCTTCCGACACGTCCCGAGGTCGTGTGGCCACCCACTCCGTCGAGTCGCGAAGCTCGCCGCCCAGCTCCGACATGGTCCTCCCGACCGCGGTGGCGAAGGCGCTCCCGGCGTCTTTCAGCCGCTGTCTCACCTCGGGATCCTGGAGCGCCGATGAGACCGAGCCCGCCACCTGATTCCAGGCCCCGGCCAGGGTCCCGAATGCGCTCTTGATCTCCTCCTCACTCGGCCCGTCATCGGAGGACGCCTTCCGATAGGTGTCCTTGAGCTGGTTGCCCAGCTCGTTGAACTCGTCCTGAAACTTCGTCCAGGGGTCTTCGGGGGATTCTGACGTAGGATCGTTCTCGTGCGTCTCCATCTCCTAGATGGTACCTATGAGCTCTTCCGTGCTCACTTCGGCCGCAAGGACACCGTCCTCGCTCCCGACGGGCACGACATCCGGGCGACCCTGGGCATCATGGAATCGACCCTGTCCCTGCTGCGCGAGCCGGGCGTGACCCATCTCGCCTCGAGCTTCGACACCGTCATCGAGTCGTTCCGCAACGACATGTTCCTCGGTTACAAGTCCTCAGCCGGGATGGAACAGGAGCTGCTGCGCCAGTTTCCCCTCGCCGAGGCGGCGTTGGAGGCGATCGGCGTCGTGGTATGGCGAAACATCGAGTTCGAGGCTGACGACGCCCTCGCCGCCGCCGCCGTGCGCTGGGTCGACGACGTGGACCAGGTGGTGATCTGCAGCCCCGACAAGGACATGTGTCAGGTGGTGGTGGGTGATCGCATCGTGACCTATAACCGGCGCGAGCAGAGGCTGGTCGACGAATCCGGCGTCGTGGAGAAGTTCGGGGTCCACCCCGAGTCGATCCCCGACTATCTGGCACTCGTCGGCGACACGGCCGATGGTGTTCCCGGTCTTCCCGGCTGGGGGGCGAAGTCGAGCTCGACCGTCCTCGCCAAGTTTCCCCGGCTCGAGCTGATCCCCACCGACCCCGCCGATTGGGGCGTGGTTGTGAGAGGCGCCGAGAAGCTGGCTGCCACGTTGGCGTCACACCAGGAAGAGGTGTACCTGTATCGGGAGTTGACCACCCTCCGCCTCGATGTCCCTCTCATCCACGAGCTGGCCGATCTCGAGTGGAGGGGGGTGCCTGAAGACGTCTTCCGGCCCTTCTGTGAGCGGATGGGCTTCGACGCCGACGCCATCAACGTCCACCGCTGGGCGGATTGACGGCCGCGAGAGCTCACTCCTCCGCGTCGTCCTCCCAAATCAGGTCGAAACGTTCCATGCAGTCGGCACAGCGATAGGCCACGGGGTAACCGTCTTCGAGCGGCTCGTCCTCGGGGAGATAGCTGATCAGATGGGCGACGCCACCGCATTCGACACAGTCGATCCTGGGAGGTGGCCCGCTCACAGCTCGCTGCGGGGACGGGCGCGGCTCAGGATTATCGAGCCGAGTATCCCCGAGATGAGGGAGCCGGTGAAGATGCCCACCTTCGCCAGCTCGGACATGTGGGGGTCGTCGAAGGCGAGACCGGCGACGAACAGAGAGACTGTGAACCCGATGCCGGCCACGGCCGCCAGGCCGAGGACATGGGTCCAGGTGGTGCCGGCGGGCAGCTTGCCGAGACCGAATCTCACGGCGCCGTACGACGCCAGTGAAATCCCGACGAACTTGCCCACGATCAGACCGAGGGCGACACCGAGTGCGATGTGCGAGGTCACCGCCTCGCCGATGCTCGTGTCGCGGAAGTCGACGCCCGCGTTGGCCAGGGCGAAGATGGGGACGATCACGAACGAGCTCCACGCCACCAGTTTGTGCTCCATCCGGTTCAGCGGTGCCACCGATTCGCTGGCGATGTCGGAGAGGAGCATGGCCTCGTAGTCGGCATGCTCCTGGGCGGCCATTGTGGTGATGTCGTCGACCGGGTACTGGTCAAGGATCGCCCGCGACCTCTCGTCGAACTCCTCGGGACCGTAGAGCGGTCGGGCCGGCGTCAGGAACCCAAGCGCCACGCCGGCCAGGGTGGCGTGAACGCCGGACTCGAGGGTGAAATACCAGATCGCGAGGGCGGCCGGCACGTAGAACCACATGGCGCGAACGTTCACCTTGGATGCGATCCAGATGACGAGGAGACCGCCCACGGCCGCGGCCAGATATCCAGCTTCGAGATCGGACGTGTAGAAAATGGCGATGACGGCGATCGCACCGATGTCGTCGGCGATGGCCACTGCGAGCAAGAAGAGCTTGGCGCCGCTGGGTATGCGTCGGCCGAGCAAGGCCACGATCCCGACTGCGAAGGCGATGTCGGTGGCCATCGGGATCCCCCACCCATGCGCCGCCGGTGTCCCCGCGTTGAAGGCGTAATAGATGAGGGCAGGCAGGATCATGCCGCCGAGGGCTGCCATGACCGGCAGGGCGGCCGCCTTGGGCTCCCTCAGGTCCCCAAGGACCAACTCTCTCTTTATCTCGAGCCCGACGACGAAGAAGAAGATCGCCATGAGCCCGTCGTTGATGAGGTCGAGAACCGACTCGTCGAGATGGAACGAGAAGAACGAGACGTCGAGGTGCTCGTGGAGGAGCGAGAAGTAAGTCTCCGACCAGGCGCTGTTGGCCCAGATGATGGCGAGCACCGCCGCGATGAGGAGGACGATGCCCGACGATGCCTCTATACGGGAGAAGCGGACGAACGGGCGGATGAAAGTCTTCGGGACGAACCTCTCCGACGTCGCCCACGTCCTGTGTCTCGAGTCCATGTTCAGGCGATCGTATTGCCGGCCGATTTCAACGTCTCACAGGCCTCGACGACCCGTGCGGCCATACCGGTCTCACCCTTCCCCATGTAGCTCCTGGGGTCATAGGCCTTCTTGTTCCCTACTTCCCCGTCGACCTTCAGGACCCCGTCGTAGTTGGCGAACATGTGACCGGCGATCGGCCGGGTATAGGCATATTGACAATCCGTGTCGATGTTCATCTTGACCACGCCGTAGCCCAGAGTCTCGTGGATCTCCTCGAGCGACGAGCCGCTACCGCCATGGAACACCAGATAGTGGCGGGCATCTTCACCGAAACGCTCGGCCACCGCCTCCTGACCGTCACGAAGGATCGTGGGGTCGAGTTGCACGGAACCGGGCTTGTACACGCCGTGGACGTTCCCGAAGACGGCGGCGAGCAGATAGCGCCCCCGGTCGAAGGTCCCCAACACCTCAGACACGCGCACCATGTCCTCGGGGGAGGTATAGAGC
>JBAPYG010000328.1:0-3681 GCA_049284615.1 Acidimicrobiia bacterium | reverse complement strand
CCCGCGAGGTGCTCGCCTGTGCCACGATCGACGGGGCCAGGGCAAACGGTCTCGACGACAAGACCGGGAGTCTCACCCCGGGGAAGAAGGCGGATGTCGTGATACTGCGCACCGACCGGCTCAACGTCACGCCCCTCAACGACCCGGTGACCGCCGTCGTCTCCGGGATGGACACCGGCAACGTGGACACGGTGGTCATCGCAGGTCGGGTGATGAAGCGAAACGGTCGTCTGGAGCACGTCGACTGGGGTGCGGTGAAACGAGCCGTCGAGGAGTCGCGCGATCACGTCATCGAGAAGTCGGGGTACAAGCTCCCCAAGATCTAAGGGGGGACTTCGAAAAACGAGTGTGCAGTTCATGTGCGCTGACGGTTCACATGTGCACAATCGAGCACGAGGTGGTCGCCGCTACCGTCCGCTCCCGACCATGGAACAGAGATGAGGCGATCGATCGACGGCCGTGTGCCGGTGGTGGTGAAGATCGGGTCGTCGAGCCTCACCGCCGCTGCGGGTGGCATCGAGCGGGAATCCATCGAACGGGTCGTGGCCAACGTGGAGGACTCGTGGCGGAGGGGCAACCCGACGGCGCTGGTCAGCTCGGGCGCCATCGCGGCCGGTCTGCCCGCGATGGGAGCCGCCGAGCGACCCCGCGACGTGCCCGGTCTGCAGGTTGCCGCCGCGGTGGGCCAGGGTCTGCTGATGGCGATGTATCACGATGCCTTCGCCGCCCGTGGCCGTCAGGTGGGCCAGGTGCTCCTCACCCGTGACGTCCTGGCCCGACGCGAGCAGTATCTCAACGCCCGAACCGCCCTGGAGCGCATGCTCTCTCTCGGGGTGGTGCCCATAGTCAACGAGAACGACACCGTGGTCGTGGACGAGGTCCGCTTCGGGGACAACGACAGCCTGGCGGCCATCGTCTCCCACCTCATCGGGGCCGGGATGCTGATCCTCCTCACCGACACGGCCGGGATCTACTCGGGCGACCCCCGTGTCTCCGAGCGGGCCGAGCTCGTGTCGGCGGTGCGTCACACCGACGAGGTGCTCGACGACATAAGGGCGCACCAGGGCCGCGGGGCCTTCGGGTCGGGTGGTGTGGCCACCAAGGTCGCCGCAGCCCGCATGGCGGCGTGGTCGGGGATACCCACGGTCATTGCCTCCGCCGCCGACGCCGGCGTGGTCGCCCGTGCCTTGGATGGAGTCGAGATCGGGACCTGGGTCGACCCCCGTGAGTCCGGTTTGTCGGCGCGAAAGCTCTGGATCGCCTTTGGCTCCCCATCCGAGGGATGGGTCTCGGTGGATGGGGGAGCGGCACGAGCCGTGACCGATGCGGGGAAGTCGTTGCTCGCGGCCGGAGTGACCGGAGTCGGCGGGGAGTTCACGGCGGGAGCGGCGGTCGAGGTTCGCCATGATGGCGCGCTCATCGCCAAGGGACTGGCTGCCCTGGGCTCTGACGAGGTCGAGCGCCACCGCGGGCAGCACACCGATGTCGCAGGCGGCGAAGTGATCCACAGGGACGACCTCGTGGTGCTGACATAGGATCGGTGTCGTGACCCAACGCCTGAGCAAGCTCGAGCCGGGAATGCCCATCGTCCATGGGGGCAACCGGGTCGCCATCGTCGATGCCGAGCTGGCGGCCGCTTTTCGTGATGGCGACCGGCTGATCGTGGTGCAGGACACCGGTGACCTGCTCCACATCCCCGAGGCCGACCACCGGCGCGCCACCGATGCCGTCGACGCCGCCGTCGCCGCCTTTGCCGCGATGGGATCGATGCCCGATGATCGGATTCAGGACTTCTTCCGTTGTTTTGCCGGACAACTGGAAGACGATTCGGCTTTTGCCCCCATCGCCGCCGCCAACGCCGCCGACGTCTCCAAAGCCGCGGCCCGGGGACGGTCGACCACCCGGCTCGTTCTAACCGATCGGATGAGGGCGGACATGATCGACGGGCTCCGGCTCTGGGCTACCAGCACTGTCGGGCGGGGCGCGGTCGTGGAGACCATCACGCATGAGGGGTGGAGCCTGCGGCAGGTGAGGTCGGGTCTCGGTGTGGTCGGATTCATCTTCGAAGGGCGCCCCAACGTGTTCGCCGACGCCACCGGAGTCCTGGCGGGGGGCAACACTGTCGTGTTCCGAATCGGCTCCGATGCCCTGGGAACGGCCCGGGCGATGATGGCTCACGCCCTCGAGCCTGCCCTCGAAGAAGCCGGTCTGCCCCAGGGCGCGGTCTCGCTGGTCGACGCGCCGTCCCATGCCGCCGGGTGGGCGATGTTCTCCGATTCGCGGCTCGGTCTGGCGGTGGCGCGCGGCTCCGGTGAAGCGGTGTCCCAGCTGGGATCGGTCGCACGCCAGGCAGGCACCCCGGTGAGTCTCCATGGAACCGGCGGAGCCTGGATCGTGGCTGCCGACTCGGCCGATCCGGCCGACTTCTCCGCCGCGGTGTTCCACTCTCTCGATCGCAAGGTGTGCAACACCCTGAACACGACGTGTGTGACGTCGTCGCGGGCCGAAACCCTCGTCCCGATCTTCCTCGACGCCCTGGACCGGGCCGGGGAGCGTCTCGGTGCGATCGCCAAGCTGCACGTGACTGAGAGCGCCCGCCCCTTCATCCCTGCGGACTGGTTCGAGCCGGCGGATATCGGGCGGGCGTCAGGACATGTCGCCGAGCCTCGGACCGAGGAGATCGGCGATGATGAGCTGGGAACCGAGTGGGAGTGGGAGGCGAGCCCCGAGGTGACCCTGACCGTTGTGGACAGCGTTGACGACGCCATCGCTCTCTTCAATGCACAGAGCCCCAAGTTCGCAGCCAGCTTGATATCTGACGACGACGACGAGCATCGAAGGTTCTTCGACCTCGTCGATGCGCCATTCGTCGGCAACGGGTTCACCCGGTGGGTCGACGGTCAATATGCTTTCAACCGCCCCGAGCTGGGCTTGTCCAATTGGCAGTTCGGTCGTCTGTTCGGGCGCGGTGGTGTCCTCTCCGGAGACTCGGTGTACACCCTTCGCTCCCGGGTGCATCAGACCGATCCCAACGTCGGCCGGTGATCCGGTTGTCCCGATCGGCCTCATAGCATCGCTGCGTGGTTGATCCCGGCGCCGAACAGGAGCACCCCTTTCCCGATTGGGACGACGGGGTCGAAGACGTCGACGACGGGCCTGGCCGGTCCTGGAGAGGACCGTTGCTCATCGCGGTTGCCGCCCTGACCGCGGTCGCGGTGGCTCTCGTGCCCCTGTACAACCTGTTCCGACAGCCGCAGGTGGCCGACAATGGTCTCGAGGTCTGTGGGTTCGACTACTGCATCGTGACGGAGGCAGTCACAGCCGCGGGATTGGATCTGGTGATGAGTCGTCTCGCCAACATGGTGCTCGATGAGACCGAGGCGCGCGAGATGGCCAGGGAGCTCACCGATTATCTCGAGATCGATCCGGTTGCCCTCGACGTGGTGGGCGATCTCGAGGGGCGTCTGGGAGGCGTGTTCGACCCCGAGACCAGGTCGATCCTGATCGAGAGCCCGGCTCGGGCTTGGACTGTCCTGCACGAGGTGGCTCACGCCGAGGCGAATGGGCACGACGAGCGATTCCAGAGAGTGGTAGTCGACCTCGCCCAACAGGTCGGCGGTTGAAGCCTCGGGGCCGGTAACCCGGTGGCGGTCCGGCCCCCGACTGCCATCCCGACCAACC
>JBAPYG010000327.1:0-6715 GCA_049284615.1 Acidimicrobiia bacterium | reverse complement strand
CCGTAGGAGTCGCGCCGCAACCGAGAACATCATCCCCACCACGACCGGTGCCGCCAAGGCCGTTGGAGAGGTCCTCCCCAACCTCAAGGGCCGTCTCGACGGCATGGCGATGCGGGTTCCGGTTCCGGATGGGTCGACGGTCGATCTCGTCGTCGAGTTGGAACGTGATGTGACAGTCGAAGAGGTCAACGCGGCGATCGAGAAGGCTGCAGCCGGCCCGCTGTCCGGGATCATGGAGTACACCGAAGATGCCATCGTCTCCACGGACATCATCGGGAACCCACACTCATCGATCTTCGACGCCAGTGGCACACAGGTGCTCGGTGGCAACCTGGTGAAGGTCATGTCGTGGTACGACAACGAGTGGGGCTATTCCAACCGTGTCGTCGATCTCATCGAACGGCTCGCCGAGGTCATCGAGGAGAAGTCACCGGCCTGAGCTCGACGGGACGTCTCCGTCCGAGCTCCTCACGACCGCGGCAGCCGAACCGACGATGACGGCGCTGATCGCCACGGGGATCGCCCTTGAGCCGGTGGCGTCGGCGACCCAGGCGGCGCTGACAGGCCCTATGGCACTGGCGAGCAGGAACACCAGGCTCACGAGACCCATCGCCGTGCCCAGGCTGTCACTTCCGAAGACGCTCCTGGAATGCATGCCCACCAGTGGCGAAACTGCTCCGATGCCAAAACCCGCGACCAGGGCGTAGGTCGCCGCCAGGATCTGGTTCCCTGCGAGAGCCAGGGCGAGCGAACCGACGGCGATCGCCAAATACGCGAGACGCAGGGTGTTCGGAACGCCGAGCAGCCGTACCAGGGGCATGAGGGGGAGACGACCCCCGAGCTGGGCAAAACCCCGGAAGCCGGCCCAGAAGGAGGCTGCCGCCAAAGCCAGCCCTGCCGAGGTCATGGCCGGGACCTGATAGACGAGGATCGTGCCGACCCCGATGCCGGCAAGGGCCTGACTCATCAGGAATCGTTTGGCCCGGCCCGACCGCAGCGCACCACCGACATCGGTGAATGTTCTCGGCCGATTCGCCGAGCGATCGCGTCTCGTGTCGACGGTGGCCGCCCCCAGCAGCAGAGTGGCCATGGTGGAGAACGCCAAGATTCGCAACGTCGATCGCCAGTCGAGTTGCGTCACCAGCCAGGCGCTGAGCGGGATGTAGATCGCGCTGGCGAACGCGCCCCAGATGGTCAAGACAGCGATTGCCCGATCTTCGCCGTTCGGGCTGATGCGGACGGCCGCCGTCTGTGTGACGTGGTAGAAGGCAAGGGATGCCAGCACTCCACCTCCGACCGCCCCGGCAACCGCAAACGTCGTGGCGCTGGCCGCTCCAGACGCGATGACCAGAGCACCTCCTCCGATGACCGACGCCGTGAGAAAGACGAGACGACTTCCCCACCAGTCGAGGAACAGTCCCCCAGCGAGGGCACCGAGCCCGGCGATGATCGACGACGTGCTGAAAACGGCGGCAACCGCCGGCTCACTCCAACCGGTGTCTGCGATGATGGGGTCGAGAAGCACCCCAAAGCTGTAGAACCACGACCCGTAGACCGCGATGGTTATGAGCCCGAGGACGGCGATCCGGGCCCGTGGGATGACTCCCAACTCCTTCTGTGACGGTCTATCCCGACTCAATGTCGATAGATCTTCACAGAGCGGTCATCGATGGTCGAGAGCTCTCCAGATCTGCTCCGGAGTCACCGGCACCTGGACGTCTGCCCCACCCAGGGCGTCGGACACCGCGTTGAGCACGGCGGGTGTCGAGCCGATGGCGCCGGCTTCGCCAATCCCCTTTGCCCCGAGCGGGTTGGTCGGTGTCGTCGTGACCGTCGAGTCGAGCCCAAAACTGGGCAACGACACCGCCGTCGGGATCAAGTAGTCCATGAAAGAACTGGTCACCAGGTTGCCGTCGGCGTCGTAGAGGACCTTCTCCCACATGGCCTGGCCGACTCCCTGGGCGAGGCCCCCATGGCGTTGCCCTTCGGCGAGCATCGGGTTGATGATGTTGCCGGCGTCGTCGACGGCCCACATTCGATCGAGACGGGGTGAGCCCGATTCCGGGTCGATCTCCACCACGGCGAGGTGGATGCCAAATGGGTAGTTCAGGCCACCGGAGCGGAGGTGGATCTCCTCGTCCAACCCTGGCGTGAGGCCCTCGGGAACGTCACCTGACATGGCAGCCGTGACGATCTCCTCCCAATCGACGGAAACATCGGTTCCCTTGACCGTGGCCTTGCCATCGGAGAGCACGATGTCTGCCTCGGACGCCTCCAACAGATGTCCGGCGATCCTGACCGCCTTGTCGGCCACCTTCAAGGCAACGGCGTGACTCGCCGAGCCGCCCTGAGCGATCGACCGCGAGCCGGACGTTCCCCAGCCATATGGCGAGGTGGCACTGTCTCCCTGCTCGATGCGCACCCGAGACACGTCCAGTCCCAGCACGCCGGCAACGAGTTGCGCAAAAGACGTCCGGTGACCCTGACCCTGATCGAGGGTCTCCACGAAGCATGTGACCGAGCCATCGGAGTGAACCTGGATGCGGGCGGCACCCCAGCTCTCGAAACCGCAGACCTCGACGTAGGCGGCGAGGCCAATACCCATCAAGCGGCCTTCATCACGGGCTCTGGCCTGTTCCCGACGAAGCCTGTCGTAGTCGGCGACCGCGAGGAGACGATCGAGGCACCTCTCGTACTCCCCCGTGTCGAACACGTAGCCACCAAGCTCTCTACCCCCCGAGGACGCGTACGGGAACCGGTCTGGTGTGATGAAATTCCGGCGCCGCACCTCCGCGGGGTCGAGCCCCACTTCCCGGGCGACGGCCTCGATCACACGCTCCACCGTCAGCGTGGCCTCGGGCCGTCCCGCTCCCCGATAGATGCCCCGCGGGGCGCGGTTGGTCCAGACCCCCCTCATCCGCCAGCCATACACCGGAATGTCGTAGGTGCCGGTGCCCATTCGGGGCGTGATCTCCATGAATGAGAGATATCGATGACGACAGCCCAGGTCGACCAGGCTGTCCACCCACAATCCCTTGATCTTGCCCTCGTCGTCGGCCACGACTTCGTATCGATGGAGCTGAGCCCGCCCATGGCCGATGGCCAACATGTGCTCTCGTCGGGTCTCGGCCCACTTCACCGGGCGTCCGGTAACCCGTGCGGCCAGGATCGTCAGATACTCCTCTTCTGCCAGGTCGAACTTGCAGCCAAAGCCCCCGCCGACGAAAGGTGTGATCACCCTCACCGCCGACTGGGGGAGGTCGAAGTCGGCCGCCAGCTGCTCCTGCATCAGCTGAGGCGCCTGACTGGAGAGGTGCACCGTCAGGCCGCCCTCCTTCCACTCAGCCAAGACCACCCGATTCTCCATGGGGGCGGGGGCGACGCGAGGGTGCTCCACGACGCCGCTGATCCGCACCGAGCCCTCCACGGCCTCGAAGACCGACCGGTCACCCTTGGAGCGGTCATAGGCGACGTTGCTGTCGCTCGCCAGCCCGCCGTGGATCGGTGGGGCGTCCAACGCGTCGTCGACGTCCCCCACGACGTCGAGTGCCTCGTAGTCCACGAAGACCAGGTCGGCGGCATCACGCGCCAACGCAGCCGATTCGGCGACCACGGCCACCACCGGGTCGCCGGGCATCAACGCCCGGCCCTGCACCAACGGAAAGCGACGGGGCACGTTGCGATCAGGTCTCGGGGTTGGCGGCATCGACACATCGGCCACGTCCTCGGGGGTGATGATCGCCCAAACGCCCGGGAGCTCGCGCGCTCCCGCAACATCGATGCCGGTGACGTCGGCGTGAGGGAACGGAGACCGGACGATCGCCAAGAAGAGAGTCCCGACCGGTGTGATGTCCTCGGTATACCGACCCGTGCCGGAGACGAGTGCCGGATCCTCGCGCCGTTGGACCGGCGCACCGAGAAACGAAGGGATGCCAGGGGCTTCAGTAGTCACCGGGAGCAGGTTACAGACGCCTCGGCTGGAATCGTCCCTAGAGGCTGGTCTTCAGCGTTCATGGCCCGTGGAGGGGCCCCTGAGGACCTATTCGAGCAGTGAGAGCACCGTCGAACGGAAGTCGTTGGGCTGGAACGGCTTGGTCACGAAGGCGTCTGCCCCACCCTCGTTGGCGCGTCTCCTCGACTCCTCTTCGGCGTGAGCGGTCAAGACCACCACCGGCATCGACTCGGTGGTCTCATCGCCCCGGATTCGATCGAGGACCTCCCACCCATCCATGCCCGGCAAACCGATGTCGAGAACGACCAGGTCGGGAGATTCTGCACTCACGGCGGCGAGACCCGACTTGCCGTCGTCACGGGTGATGATCTCGAGGTCGGCGGCACGCAGACAAACTTCGATCAGCCGTCTGATGACTGCGCTGTCCTCAACGATCAGAATTCGTGAGCCCATCTATCCACCTCGGTATATCGCCCGTTTTGAGCCTGCCCCCCTATCGGCAAGCCATGGCATGGGGTTTAGACGTTTTGCAGTGGCCGTCCCGAGGGCAGCGTGATGGTTTCGACGAATTCTTCGAGTTGTCTCAGCGTCCTCACCTCATGAACCGAGGTGCAGTGACGGGCATAGTGGGACATCGCCGAATCTCCTGTGTCCCAGTAGGCCTGTGGCTCGGGATTGAGCCAGACGAGGGCCCGCGAAGCGCGGGCGACCTCGCCCAACACCGCGTCGCGCGCCGGGCGATAGTTGTTGCGGGCATCTCCGGTGATGATCACCGTCGTCCGCGGTGTCAGCTGGCTTCCATACCTCGAATAGAAGGTCTCCAGGGAATTCCCGTAGTCGGAGTGGCCATCGAGCCAAACCACCTCTGCCTCGGTCGTGATCCTGGTGACAGCCGAGCCGAAGTCGATGCCCGGGCCGAAGAAGTCGGTCACCTCGTCGATCGTGTCGACGAAGGCGAACGAGCGGAGTTTCGAGAAGTGGGTCGACATGGCGTGGGTGAATTGGAGGGTGAATCGGGAGAATGTCGCCATCGAGCCCGAGATGTCACACAGCAGCCAAACTTCGGGACGATGGGGCCGTGGGTGGCGGAACTGAGGATCTGCTGGCACTCCCCCCGTCGCCAGCGATTTGCGCACCGTGCGACGGAAGTCGAGGCGGCCGGTGCGCTTCTTCCTCCGACGGGCCAGGCGGGCGGCCAGCTTCCGGGTCAGGGGCCCAATGGCGGCCTCCATCTCGGCGAGGTCGCTCGTCGTTGCGTGCATCAGGTCGACGTCTTCTATCAGAGGCCGGCGCAGTGTCTTGGCCACCGCCTCCCGCCCGCGATCGGCCACGAGCCGACGTCTGATCTCTTCCTGGATCTCCTCCCGAAGTTGCTCGATGAGCGCCTCGACTTCCTCGCGGAGCAACCGCTCCTCGAATTCCGACAACTCCTGGTCGCCGGTGAGCGCATCGATCAACTCGGCTTCGAGCCTGGCCATGTCCAGCCGGCGGAGGGTCCGATATAAGTAGTAGGTGCCGCCCACCGGACGACCGGGCTCCATCCCGGCCAATTGGTCTACCGCATTGCGCACTCCGCGACGCAATGCCTCCGTGTCCATTGCCGCGAGTGCGCTGAGCAAGGCCTCGAAAAGAGCCTGTTGGTCGATGTCGGAGTCGCCGGCTCCGCCCTGCGCCTCACCTTCCAACGATGGGCCGGTCCCTCCCCCGGCGTCGTCTCCATCGTCTGCGACATCCGTTGGCATGGGGACATTCGCGAAGTAGATGTCGAACGCCGTATCGAAGGCTCGCTCGTGCCGGAGGTTCTTGACCAGAGTCGCCCTCAGGGTCTCTCGGAGCGCCACGCGCGATCCGAGATCGATCGTCTCGACAGCCTTCATGGCGTCGATCGCCTCCACCATCGACACCGGCACACCGGCGTCTCGCAGCTCGTCGATGAACCCGGTGATGACGGGAAGCATCAGGTCTGTGGGGTCGCGGTGAGCTCTTTGGCAGCCTTCTCGATGTCCGTTTGGTACTTGAGGAGGACGTGCAGAGTGTCGCCGAGGACGGCCTCGTCGACTTCATCCACGGATAGCGCGATGAGAGTCCTGGCCCAGTCGATGGTCTCCGAGACCGAGGGTGCTTTCTTGAGGTCGAGGCTGCGGATGGACCGCGCCACCTTCGCCACCTGAGCGGCGAGATGGTCCGAGAGGCCCGGGACTCGCGCATTGAGGATCATCTGCTCCCGCTCGGCGTCCGGGTAGTCGATGTGCAGGAAGAGACAGCGTCGCTTCAGGGCCTCGCTCAGCTCCCGGGTGTTGTTGGAGGTGAGGAACACCAGCGGTTGGGTGTTGGCTGCCATCGTGCCCAGCTCAGGGATGGACACTTGAAAGTCGGACAGGATCTCGAGGAGGAGAGCCTCGGTCTCGACTTCCACCCGGTCCACCTCGTCGATGAGCAAGACGACCGGCTCAGTGGAGCGAATGGCCTCGAGGAGTGGTCTGGTCAGCAAGAACTCCTCGGAGAAGATGTCGTGGCTGATGCTGTCCCAGTCGTGGTCGACGTCGGATTGAATGCGAAGTAGCTGCTTCTTGTAGTTCCACTCGTAGAGAGCCTTCGCCTCGTCGAGACCCTCGTAGCACTGCAGCCTTATCAGCTCGCGCCCGGTGACCGCCGCCATCGCCTTGGCCAGCTCGGTTTTCCCCACTCCCGCAGGTCCTTCGACTAGCACGGGCTTGTCCAGGCGCCCGGCGAGAAACACCACCTGGGCGATGCGGTCGTCGG
>JBAPYG010000326.1:0-5813 GCA_049284615.1 Acidimicrobiia bacterium | reverse complement strand
ATCGGGAAGACCTTGCACCCACTCACCGAGACCCAACTCGTGGAAAGCGGTCCAGACCTCGGCGTCGGTGGCCTCGACGTCGCCGTACCTCACGTTGTTGGCGATGGTGTCATCGAATAGGAACCCTTCCTGGGGGACGAACGCGACCCGTGACCGCAGTTCTTCCAGCCGGATCCGGGGCGCCGAGACACCACCGATGTGGATCGTTCCCGACGTGGGGTCGACCAGTCGAACGAGCAACTTGGCAAAGGTCGTCTTGCCCGAGCCCGTCTCGCCCACCACGGCGACCCTCGACCCGACTGCGATGTCAACCGTGATGTTGCTGAGCACCTCGGACCCGTTGGGATAGGCATAGCTCACGTCCTTGAACGAGGCACTGAGCCCACCGGGCCGTAGAGACTCCGGATCCCTCGGCTCGCTGATCTCGACATCGCCGTCGAGGACCTCCATGACCCGACGCAACCCGGACGCCGCCGACTGGGCGAACTCCAGGGTCTCCACCAGGATCTGGAGTGGCTCGATGAGCAGGTTCGCCAGGAACAAGAAGGCGATGAGCGTGCCGGCGCTCATGCCGAGATTCACCCCGATGAGCACGCCGGTCACCACCAGGACGGCAGTGAGCAGACCGGCGAAGATCTCCGCAGACGAGAACAGGATGTTGCCGAACCGGGCTGTCCTGAACTCGACCCTGAATCGTTTCTCCAGGGCATCGGCCACCTTCGCCTTGGTGCTCTCCTCGGTCCCATATGCCCTGACGACGGGGATGGCGGTGATCGACTCACTGAGCACTCCGAGCGAGATGCCCACCTCCCGGCGCACGGCGTCGTAGTTGCGGGCCAGGATCCGCTGGAACCATCGCATCATCAGGAGATAGATGAGCACGCCCACGAAGGCGATCACAGCCAGCCGCCACTCATAGAAGGTCATCACGGCCATGGCCAGGATGACCTGGCTCGATGCGATGATCATGCCGACGCCACCCCACTCCATGAACTCCTGGAGTGTGGTGATGTCAGATGTCACCCGGGACAACAGGTTCCCTCGGCGCTCCGATTGAACGTGCAGGACCGACTGTCTCATGATGTGGCCAAAGGTCTTGATGCGTAGGTCGGAGAGACCTGTCGAGGACGATTTGACCAGGCGAAGGAGCGAGATCCGCCCGACGACCACGCCGACGACGAGGGCGGTCAAGGCGATACCAGCGAGGACCAGGACGTCGTCCATCTCGATCCCGTCCGGGTTGAGGATCTCCTGATCGAT
The DNA here is from genome assembly GCA_049284615.1 of Acidimicrobiia bacterium. Lineage (GTDB taxonomy): Bacteria > Actinomycetota > Acidimicrobiia > Spongiisociales > ZC4RG35 > JANQRA01. Next base: position 4,553 of record JBAPYG010000326.1, on the reverse strand, counting down.
GATGACCTGGAGCACGATGGGCGTGATCACGGTGATCACCTGGCCGATCATGGCCAGGGCCAGTGTCAGCCGAAGCCCGACCTGGAGCGACGGCGCTTCGAGCAGGGCTCGGCGAATGGTGGAGCCGGTAGTGGGCCGATCGCTCACGATGCCTCCCGCAGACGCTTCGCCTCTTCCTCGTAGGCCCGGACCAATCGGGCGTACCCGGGAACCGTCTCGAGCAGCTCGTCATGCGTGCCGTGACCCATGATTCGCTTCTCGTCGACGTAAACCACCTCGTCAGCGAGGCGGATCGATGATGGCCGGTAGGCGACCACGACGATGGTCGACGGGAGCTCCGCGCTCTTCAGCGCCCGAAGGATCTCGGATTCGACCGAGGGGTCGACGGCCGACGTGGCGTCATCGAGGATCAGCAGACGGGGTCTCCTGATCAGTGCCCGCGCCAGGGCGAGGCGCTGTCTCTGCCCCCCGGACAGGGTGGTGCCTCTTTCGCCCAACTCGGTGTCGAGACCCTCGGCGAGCTCAGCGATGAAGTCCTCCGCACCGGCGAGGCGGAGGGCGCGTTGGACATCCTCGTCTGGGTAGTCGAGGTCGAGCGTCACGTTCTCACGGACGGAGGCGTCGAAGAGGAACGCGCTCTGCGACACATAAGCAACCTCCTTGGGCAGCTCGGAGGGGGCGAATTCCCTGAGGTCACGGCCCTCCAGGTGGATGGCCCCCGAGTCGGGGTCCCACAAACGAGCCAACAGCAGGCCGAGTGTCGACTTGCCAGAGGCGGTCGGGCCGACCACTGCGAGGGTGGTGCCCGCCTCGAGCTCCAGATCGAGATCGCTGAGCACCGCTTCGCCATCGTAGGCAAAGCCCACGGTCCGGCCGATCACCGGAGCCGCGCTGGTGTCCGGTGCAGCCGCTGCGTCGCCCCACACGACGTGGTCGTCGGCATCGAGGACCTCCTGCACCCGGCGCCAGCCGGCGAGGCTCCCGGCCAGGTCCCAGAGCACGAAGCCGATCAGCTGGATGGGAAATGCCAGTAACGAGAGCAGATAGGCCACCGTGACCAGGTCGCCCGCGGTCACCACGCCGGCCGTGATCCGAAGGGCGCCCACGACCATCAGGACGATGATGAGCATCTGGGGCAGGGCCCGCATGATGACCTGGTACTTGGTCCAGGTGGAGTTGACGTCGATGATCCGATCACGGAGATCGTCGCTGGCCACGGCGAATCTCTCCGAGACGAAAGGCTCCCGGCCCAGCGACTTCACCGTCAGGGCACCATCGAAGCTCTCATGGGCGATCGCGGCGACCTTCCCCCTCCCCTTCTGCACCCGCTCCCACATGCTGAACGTCTTCCAGCTCCCATGCACATCGATGATGATGGCGACGATCAGCCCGATCAGTGCCCCCAGGCCAAGCCAGGGGTCGATGGATGTGATGAGGACGATCGTGCCCACGAGCAGCAGCGAGACGCCGGTGGCGTAAGGGAGGGGACCGAGGACCCCGGTTCCCTGGTCGGTGTCGGCATCGGCGACGGCGAGGAGGTCGCCTATCGCCTGTCTGTTGAACCACGACATCTTCAGGGTGAGCTGATGGGCGAGGAGCCTGTTTCGGATGTCGCGCCGCGTCGCGCCGGTCAGATAGGCGGCGGCGGTACGACGGAGAACGATGCCCATCGCCTTGAAGACCGCCACACCCAGTATGACCAGACCGCTGAGCACGAGCAGCTCATTGGGCTCCTGGCCTTCATCGAGCACGGGGATGATGACGTTGTCGGAGACCCAGCCCACGACCCAGGAGGCGACGATGATCGCGGCCGCATAGGCGGCGGCACCGAGCGCGGCCAGAGCGAAGGCCATCGGGTGCATACGGATGAAGCGGCCGATGAGCTTCAGGCCGTCGCGGAGGACGGCAAGCGGAGTCAGGGTTGGCTCGGGCATGGGTGAACAGGAACGGTAGAACTTGAAGGGCGGTTCAAGTCAAGCCCGCGTCGCTTGGGCTCGAGCCCTGATGATACGACGACGCCCGCCGTGACGGGGGCGAATATTCCTCAGGTCAGACGCCAGAAAGGGCCGGTGAGCCCGTGTCGGGCGAAGATGGCCTCGGCGTCGGCCGCCGAGGGCGGTTCCCAGTCGCTGCCCATGCGTCCCGCATACCACTCAAGGGAGAGATCGAACATGGTCTGGGCCGCGACGACGAAGCCACGACGCCGACCCTGCCCGGCCAGCCACTGGTCCAACTCGGGCTCCGACCGGAACCCGTGGATGTTCGCTCAGGTGAAGCCGATGTCATCCCAGAACTCTCGTGCGGGCACCATGAGGTGGATGACGCCACCCGGGCCCACCTTGCCCCCGGTGACTTGCCAGATGACCCCACCCGGGCCTTTGGCGTCGCCATCGCCCAAGAGGGCCAGGATCGCCAAGGAGTCCCAGGCGCAGTTGGCGTGCCACCACCGGTCACCGATGACCGCCCGATAACCCGTGGCCACACCCGAGAACGGGTGAGCCATCCAAATCGCGCCGTCACCTGTCAGGGCGAGCCGATGCTCCCGCTGCAGAGCCTCCAAGGCTGCCCTGACCTCATTTGGGCTCCAGCCCATTCCCTTCGACAGCGCCATCGCGTCGACTCGGCGCACGCCGGCGGAGAGGAGGGTGTAGACGGAGGCGCGTACTTCACGCTCGAATGGCGTCACCACCCGAGGGTATAGCGAACAGGGCCTTTGGTACCTTCACGAAGATGGATCTGAACAAAGGCGAGATGTACCTGGGTCGGGACACCACGACGAACGAGCCGGTGGTCTACGACGCCAACGACCTGACCACCCACGGGGTGATCGTGGGCATGACCGGGTCGGGCAAGACAGGTCTTGGCGTCGATCTGATCGAGGAGGCGTTGCTGAACGGCATCTCATGTCTCGTGATCGACCCCAAGGGGGACATGGGGAACCTCGCCCTCAACTTCCCCGCTCTGGCCCCGTCTGACTTCGAGCCCTGGGTAGACGCTTCGGCGGCGGACAGGGAGGGGAAGACGGTCCCGGAGGCGGCCGCGTCCATCGCGGACACGTGGAAGTCGGGATTGGCCGGCCACGGCATCGACCCCGAGCGAATGCAACGGCTCCATGATGATGCCGACATCACGATCTACACGCCGGGCTCGGCCGCCGGCGTGGGATTGAACGTCCTCGGCTCGCTGCAGGCCCCATCGTTGGACTGGTCGACCGGAAGCGAGGTCATACGCGAGGAGATCTCCGCCTTCGTCTCCTCTCTTCTGGTCCTCGCCGGCATCGAGTCGGATCCCGTGTCCGGTCCGGAGCACATCCTCCTGGCCACGATCATCGAACACTTCTGGAGAGACGGGAAGGACCTCGATCTCGCCAACCTGGTCGGCCAGATCCCCAAACCGCCTTTTCGCAAGATGGGGGTGTTCGAAATCGACACCTTCTTCCCCGAGAAGGACCGCCTCGCCCTGGCCCTCGAGCTCAACGGTCTGCTCGCCTCGCCCTCTTTTGCATCGTGGATGGAGGGAGAGCCACTCGACATCGAAGCGCTCATCGGCGGGGAGCGTCCCAAGGCGGCCATCGTCTACCTGTCGCATCTGACCGACGAGGAGCGTCAGTTCCTGGTGACGCTGCTCCTGGGCAAGACGGTCACCTGGATCCGGTCCCAGCCGGGGACCTCCGAGCTTCGCGCCCTCATCTACATGGACGAAGTGTTCGGATTCGCCCCGCCTACCAAAGAGCCTCCGTCGAAGAAGCCGATACTGACGATTCTCAAACAGGCACGCGCCCATGGAGTCGGCATGGTCCTCTCCACCCAGAACCCGGTCGATCTCGATTACAAGGCCATGTCCAACGCGGGCACATGGATGGTCGGACGCCTCCAGACCGAGAACGACAAGAAGCGGATCTTGGAGGGCATGGAGTCGGCCTCTGGTGACATCGACATCTCGCTGATCGACAAGCAGATCTCCGAGCTCGCGAAGCGCCAGTTCGTGCTGCACTCCACGAAGGAGAAGACGCCCCGGCTCTTCGGGACGAGATGGGCCATGTCATATCTCGCCGGCCCCCTGACCCGCGAGCAAGTGAGCAGGTTGATGGCCGACAGGGAGACAAGCGCCTTCACCCCTCCCGAACCGGAGCCGGAATCGTCTTCGCCGGAGCGACAGGATGAGACGGCCGATGGGACGGTCCCGGTGGCGCCATCTGCAGCCGACGGGGTGTCGGTCGTCTACCTCGACCCTGCGGCTCCCTGGGCGAGTGACGTCGGCGCCGACCCCGCCGGCACGGTCTACGAGCCGGCGGCGGTCACCACCGTCAGCCTGGTCTATGACGACACCAAGGCCGACATCAACCACAGCGAGACCTATGAGGCAGTCGTCTTCCCCCTCGACGGGATCATCGACCCTGGTGAGGTCCTCACCGTCGACCACGACGTCCGAGACTTCCTCGAGGAGCCACCGAATGGAGCCAACTACTCGATCCCCGACATCGCTTTGGGCACCAAGACGTTCTGGAACGGGATCGAGAACGACCTCCGCAACCATCTGGTGGCCCACAAGCC
>JBAPYG010000325.1:0-4782 GCA_049284615.1 Acidimicrobiia bacterium | reverse complement strand
GGTGAGTCCTGACATCAGGGTCAAGCACGGCGAGACGGTGGCTCTGACGGTCGACTGCGACAAACTGCTGTTCTTTGATCCGGACACGGGGAACCGTATCGGCGCCAAACAGCCGGCTGCAGCGACTGCGTGAAGCTGCTGACTTCATAGCTCGCAATTGGGTCGCGTAGCCGTCGTCACGGGAGCCAATCACGGGATCGGCGCCGCCGTTGCGCTCGCGCTCGCCCGATCGGGCACGGATGTCGCAGTTAGCTACCTCAGATACGACATCCCTCCATCGTCGACACCCTACGACCTGGTCAGAGCCGAAACCGGGGCTGGAGTGGTCGCCGGCATTCGAGACTTCGGCAGGAAAGCGATCGAACTCGAAGTCGATCTCGCGAGCTCAACTGCGTCGGAGTCGATCTTCGATGCGGTCGAGACCGAGCTCGGTCCTGTAGACATCCTCATCAACAATGCCAGTGCTTGGGTGGCGGACACGTTCGGAGCCAGAGCGTCGGACCGGCTGGGGAGACAGCTCGCGCCGGTTGGAGAGGACACCTTCGACCGGGTCTTTGCGGTCGATGCCAGAGCATCTGCTCTCATGATCGCCGAATATGCGCGCAGACATCGCGACCATGATCTGGGATGGGGTCGCATAGTCAGCCTCTCCTCTGGAGGGCCCAAGGGGTTTCCCGAGGAGGTCTCCTACGGGGCGGCCAAGGCAGCTCTCGAGAACCTCACGATGTCTGCGGCCTTCGAGCTCGGTGAGCGTGGTGTGACCGCCAACGTGGTTCACCCGCCGGTGACCGATACGGGCTGGGTAGACGACGGCGTGAGACGAGCGGTCGCATCGAGCCGTGACATGTTTCACGTCGCGACGCCGGACCAAGTGGCCGAGGTCGTGACGTTCCTCTGCTCGGATTCGGCGAATCTCGTGACGGCCAATCGCATCAAGCTTCGTTAGTCAGCTCTTCTCCGGGTCGAATCCCGGGTATCCCGAATCCACCCAATCGTCGTAGGCCTCGAATGAGTCGACATCTCGCTGGCGCTGACTCGCCAGCTCGACGCGATGATTGAGATAGTCGCAATATCCCTGAATCGGGTCTTCTCCGTGCCACTCTCGAGAGATTCGGTTTGTGAGCGGCTCGAAGTAGTCGCTCAGCCACCTGAAGGTCCCGACCGCCTTGCCAGTAGCTGTGACGTCTCCCTGTTTGGCCAGGTGGTAATTGAGATCACTCAGGATGATGCGTGCTTGGTTCTCGGAGGCCTCGATGCCGGTTCTCTCCTGCAGCGCATCGGAGTTGTAAGTCCTCCCGCCGAGATTCGTGATCATTCTGACGTGGTTTCCGTCCCCGGCGGGAGTGATGTCGATGTCTTCCACCGAGAACCCGAGCTCGTTGATTCTCGCGATTCGCTTCCTGATTCGGTACACGTCGTTGCGGGTGATCACCAACTCCTTGGTCAGCTCATCCCACAGTGCTTCGTAGCGTTTGGCGATGTCGACCCCCAGACCAATGTCTGCCGAATCGATGTCCTCTCCGTTCTCCGCGGCCACGTCGCTCATCTCTCCGGCGACGTTCTCCTTCATTATCTCGATGTCTTGGGAGCGCTGTCCGTCGCTCAGCGACTCGTGGAGCTCCGATGTCTCTCCATCGATCATGATCGCTTCTATCTGACCGGCGTCGAAGCGGTACAGAACGTTCGACAAGGAGCAGTCGCCCCAGTAGCACCCGGCCATGTGGAGCTCCACGAAAAGCCCGGCGAGCGCGTCGGACATGTGGCGGCGTCTGGCGCCGAAGCCCGCTCCCGAGACCAACCGCCGGTACGGGAAGGCATGGTCGACGTATTTCGTGATGAGGATGCCGGCGCCCTCATCACGCGGGTCGAGCCAGTTCCGTTCCACCAGGCCTGCAGCTTCTGCGGTCCGATTGCTCTTTTCCTCCAAAGCTCGAAGCACCCGGTATTCGGTTTCAGCCGTTCGTCGGCTCAGCTCCTTGATCGCGTAGACACCCTCCTCGTACGCGACGAATCGAACCGGGTGGCGATGGATACCGGTCGGCATCGTCACCAATCGGTCGCTCACCCACTCCTCGATTGGGTGCTCCCACGGAAGGTCGAGGAAATCCGGATGGCCCGCTCGGATTTGGAGCGCCGGGGTGCTCATCTCATGCGTTCTGAGCGAGGGCAAGGCCCCCCGCCAACCCGGAGAGACTCCCCAGGCCCGGCTTGGACACGAGTAGATCGAGATCTGGTTCGTCGGGGTAGTCCCCGAGCAGGGCGTCGAGTCTCTCGCGAATTCGCTCATGGAACCATGGAAGATCAGCGACCCCACCTCCAACGATGATTCGCTCCGGACTGACCGTGTATACGAGGTTGCGCATACCCTGGGCGACATACCCGCTGACGAGGTCCACGACGGAGTCGTTGCCCGCCCAGGTGTCAGGGTGGCCGAATCTCGCCTCCAGTGCAGGACCGCTCGCCATCCCCTCGAGGCAATCGGAGTGATAGGGGCAGTGGCCCGAGTACCCATCCCCGGGGAGACGGCCGACGACAATGTGTCCTGCCTCCGGGTGATGAGCACCCCGGAGGGTTCGCCCGCCCGCAATTATGCCGGCGCCGATTCCGGTTCCCACCGTCATGTAGACGTAATCCGACATCCCAACCGCGGCGCCCCACCGGCCCTCGCCGATGGCGGCCCCGTTCACGTCAGTCTCCAAGCGGATGGGCACCTGAGTTGCCTCTGAAAGCACCCGATAAATTTGAGCGCCGCTCCAGTGAGGCTTCGGGGTGGCCAGCATCGCCCCAAAACGCTTGCTGTCCGGGTCGAGGTCGAGTGGTCCAAAACTGGCAACGCCGATCGCCTTCACGTCGTGATCCGAGAAGAAGTCCGTCACTGCGGCGAGCGTCTCGTCGGGTGTTGTCGTGGGGACGCGATGTGGAGCACTCATGTCTCCCGGGGACTTGCCGACGGCGATGTCGGTTTTCGTCCCTCCCATCTCGACGGCACCGTAGAGAGTCACGGTTGGGACTCTAAGGTATTCTCAATTGGTGGGTCAGGGCACACATCTCGGGTCATGACCCCAGTCCGCACGTCACATTATTGGTGGCTCTGGGGCTGTGGCTCAGCCCGCTTTGGCCTGTTTCTCCTTGGTGGCCTCGACCGACGCCTTGAGCGCCTCGAGGAGGTCGACGACCTTGGTCGGCTCGGGAGAGGAAGGTGCCACGATCTCCTCGCCGGCGATCTTCTTCGCGGCTATCTCCTCGATCACGCCACGGCTCTTGTCCTCGAACTCGGACTCGTCGAAAGGTCTCGTCAGGTTGTCGATGATCGAAGCCGCCATCTCGACTTCCTCTTTGCGGATCTCGACGTTGGCATCGAGCTCTTCGAACTCACCCGCCCTGATCTCGTCGGGCCAGAACATGGTCTCCATGACGATGACACCGTCCTTGGTCCGGAGGGTGGCGAGTTGCTGCTTCTCACGGATCGAGACCTTGGCGATGCCGACCCGGCCCTTGGCGTCGAGGGCCTCCTGCAGGATCCGATAGGCCTTGACCCCGGTCTTCTCAGGTGCGAGGTAGTAGGCCTTCTTGTACATCATCGGGTCGATCTCTTCTTCGTCGACGAACTGAATGACATCGACCAGCTTGTTGCCCTCGGGCACGGCGGCCTCCAGGTCCTCGTCGGTGAAGACGACGAAGCGATCCTTCTCGAACTCGTATCCCTTGACGATCTCGTCCCACTGCACTTCCTCGCCATCGGCCTCGGCGACACGCTTGTAGCGAATGGGCGAGTGGTCACTTTTTCTGAGTTGCTTGAAGCTGGGCGATTTGTTGTCGGTGGCGGTGTACATCCCCACCGGGATGGTCACGAGACCGAAGTTGATCGCGCCTTTCCAAATAGCTCTGGGCATATGGATGACTCTACGCGCTGCCCACGACAGTTTTCGAAGTCGGGGATATCGTCTGTGGGCTCATGCTGATGCCCAAGAACGTGCTCGAAGGGATCGAGCGGGGTGAAGTCGACCTCGCCTTTCGACGCTGGACACGACCGACTGTGAAGAGTGGCGGGACCCTGCGGACCCGTGTCGGGATGCTGCTCATCTCATCGGTCGATCCGGTGGACATCGGCGACATAACCACCGACGACGCACGTCGCGCCGGGACGGATCTCGGCGATCTCCTCGACTTCCTCGAGGCCAAGACGGACGGCACCGTTTACCGGGTGGAGCTGGGCGGGGTGGTGCCCGACCCGAGGGTGGCCCTGCGGGAAGGGAGAGACCTCACGGGCGATGACGTGGCCGAGATCACGAAACGCCTCGATCGACTGGACCGGGTTGGCAAGCGAGGGCCCCTGGACCGGAGAATTCCTCTGCCTCATCCGCGACAACCCGCATGTCCGTGCCCAGGATCTCGCCGATCGCCTCGGGCTGGACAAGACGGTCTTCAAGAACGACGTGCGCAAGCTCAAGGGTCTCGGGCTCACCATCAGTCACTCACCCGGATATGAGCTGTCGCCGCGGGGCCGCGTCTTTCTCGCCCGGTCCGATCTGGATCGCGATCGACCTTGAGGGGACGGGCGTCGTCGGCCTGCCTCAGGCACGCTCGTTCCCCCGTCGGTAGTTGCCCGTGGCGCGGGCCATGACCTCCTGAGGGTCCCGGCTCTCGATTCGTTGCAGGAACTTGGTGGCACTGACGCCGCAGAGCGTCGTGGCCGGCCGTCCGTGATGTGAGATGACGACATCGCCATTCTTGCGGACCGAGTACTCGAAGCCGGAGGGGTTTCCCACGCCAGGATGCTGG
>JBAPYG010000324.1:0-5654 GCA_049284615.1 Acidimicrobiia bacterium | reverse complement strand
GTTTCACGTCCCCCGAGACTGTCGACTAGGAGCGCCGCGTATCCCTGTTCGTTCAAGTCGTCGACCCAGCCTCGTTCAGCGCCGCCAGCACCGCCGCACCCGTGGACCATGATGACAAGCGGGACCGGCTCATCAGTAGGCGGGATAGTGAGCTGCGCCTCGATCTCGACCGGCTCGCCGTCTTTTGGGGGTGGAAACAATGGATCCCACAGCGATCCAGGGAGGTCCAAAGTCTCAATCGTGATCACTTCACGTGCCGGCTCGGTCAATGGCTCGATGCCGCTGCACGCGGTGCTCAGCACAGACAGAACGATGAGAGCACTCAATGCACTCCTCATGCAGTGTGGACTATGGCAGCTTGTCGCAGGGTCAGGTCCGGCGTCGCGACATGGAGCCGTCACAGTTCACCTCGGTTCTATGGGGTTCTCTCTGATTGTGGGTGACTGGTCGCGATGCTGAATGTCATGTCCTCTTCGTCGAAGCCGAGTCTCTTATACAAGTAGCGCGCCCGAGAGTTGGCAGCACCTGTGTCTACCGACACCCGTTCCAGCTCTTGGTCCCGGCTCCATTCGACTGCAGCTTGGATGAGCGCCGATCCGATGCCGGCTCCTTCAGCTTCGTGGGAAACCACCAGCTCCCCGATGTAGCCGTCTAGAGCTCCACTCCAGTGCTTCCTTGTCCCAACGGAGACAAACCCGCCGATAGAACCGTCGATGTCGGCGACAAGGACTGTCTGGTTGTCCTGGTGTGATCCGTCTAACGAATCCTGGACCCATCCGGTGACTGCGTGATTGACTGCGGCGGGATCACGCCATTCTGCAACTCCTTCGGTTAGCCGCGGTGCAAGGGCGAGTATCTGATCACGGTCTGAGTCGGACGCCGACCTGATTCTGATTGCCATAGCTTCGACTATGCCAAATGAACCCGGTCTTAAAAAACCCCCAATCCAAAGAAATCCGACGTCAAGTACGCCGGTCGTGTGATAGGTCGCTCGTGAGGCCAACTCGCCGCGGACTAATGTCATAAGGCGCACTGACTTGTCTGGAGCAATCCATGGGGACGAAAGTCGTCTCCCGAGTCGCCACAATCCTGATCGCGACGTCGTGTGCGGGATCAGCCGACGAGGCCGATCAACGTCGCCATGAGCGAGCTCAATGGTGGGGCGTCCGTAACGGTCACGGGCTCAATCCACTCGGGGAGCACCGCGGCTAGGACCATGCTGATGACCACCACCAGAAACCAGACGAACGCAGCGCGGCGATCGAGCGCGATGAGCGCTCCGACCACGGTCAGGATGGTCCATGCGATGGTGAATTCTGCTTCACCACGGTGACTAGAGGCAGCGAGAGTCCGGTAAAGCCGGATATCTAGCGGGTTCAGTGCCTTGCATGGGACCTTGTCCTCTGTGCACGGCTCATGTTCTGGTGGAGAATTGCAATGGACGTGCGGATCCGTCTGTCCGGTATTGGAAAGGAGAGATTCGTGTTCACGATTGACGATGCGGCCAAGGCTCTTGAGACAGCTGGGATTGACATTTCAGGTGAGCGCTATGGCTTGGAGGCTGTTCGGGATGGCATGAACGTGGAGTTGGAGCATGGGACCAGGTTTCCGGACCTGGATGTCAGCGGCAACGATCCGGTTCTGACGGTAAAGATCGCGCTGGCACACCTTCGCGAGTTTCCCGACTACTACGAGCGTCTCGAGGTCATGGAAAGCGAAGCCGAGGCCGCCTGGCAGGAGTAGCAGATATCGCCGCCCGGGACTCGATCCCGGAGGCTGCGATTGGTGAGAGCGTTCGGCACTACTCCTGGCCGTAGAGAGTCACTCCTTGTCCAAAGACCTTCACGAACAAATCGAGCACCTAGCCAGGCTCGGCATGACGGCCGGTTTCTGCCTTGGAGAAGATGTTCCCATCGACGGCAACATCAAAGACACCTTTGGAGCCAGTGGTGAGCGTCAAGGGTTGCACGATGTGCTGGTATCGGGTGAGGATGGCGCTTGCCGCGCTCACGGCCCGCTCCAGATAAATTCAGGCTACGCAGTACGTGATCTCGATGGCGTGCATGCCCAGACCAATCTGGATGCATCGAGACCGCCCTATCGGCACATTTCGAGTGGGGGAGCGACGCCGTCTGGCGCATCTTCTGGAAACTCAAGCTGACGTTTGACAAGCGTTTGACGCCGAGCGCTATCGGCGCCTGGAAGGCCTGAAGCTATGGCCGATTCGATGCCCACTGCACCTATTCCGCCCCGGGGTGGGTTTGGCCGCGAGCCCGGTGTGGCCGTGAGACGTCTGTTTGATCGGCCTACCGCCCGAATGCCCCAATGGATACGGGCCTCCCGACCGCCACAGCACCTAATACGTTCGGGGTGGTTAGCAGCCGGTTGCGTCCCGAAGTACTCGGCATGATTCGGCGAGACGCTCGGAGGACAGGTGTGTGATCGGCCTGCGAAAGGATGCGCGCGGGAGGGTGTGAATATTGTCGAAGTTGACCACGCATTCGGTCGGCACGCCGTCCGCCTCGGGCGAAAGTTCGAGTTCCGATACGAGTCCCCGTTGAGTTCTGGTCAGAGCCGCTACGACCACCGACCCGATCCGATCAGCGACTGGGTCGCGAGTCAATACGAGCACAGGCCTGTCCCCACCCGGGCTTTTGGCAAACCAGACCTCACCCCGTTGCATCTAGCCAGTCCGTCCAATCTTCGGCGGGACCCCAGTCGGATACTTCGCCCAAACTCTTCTCACCAGTGGTGAGAGGCCTTCTCAACCAGGCCTCCACGTCATCTTCGGCTTGGAGTCGTACCAGGTATCGGTGAAGAGCCTGCCGAAGGAGTTCTGATCGGTCGATACCGAGGCGCTGGGCCCACTGCGTGGCTTGCTCCGCTTCTTCGGATTCCACACGGAAACTGAACATCGTCATACGCTGAGACTACACCGTATGACAGGCCGAGCAAGGTGGCTTCCCAGCCACCGCACTTAGTTCGTTCTAGGTGCGGTGTTCAGGACTTGGTTGGAGCAGGCTTCGCGGGCTCGAAGTCACCGTGTCTTCGATCTGCGGTCGGCTTCGTCCTTTTTGGTCTTCTTGTCGAGGCGTTTCTGCTTGAGGTCCCTCGCAGCGACCTTCTTGGTGCTCTTACCGCCTTTGTCCTTGTTTGCCATCTGTCCTCCATGTCGGCCGCAGCAGTGGCGGCGCTGCCCATCCTCGCACTGTGACGGTGCTAGCGCCCCAGAACCTGAAGAACCCCCTGGTCGACTGACCAAGGGGTTCTGCGGTTGGGGAGTCCAAAGGCTCTGGAACCCGAAAGACCTCGTAGATTTATCAGGGTTGTCAGCAATTGCCCTGATGAACTGCTCTGTTATGTCAGGACAGGTCCGTACGTGGACCGATTCTCTTGGTCGCACCTAGGAATACACCCCGCACACCCTGGAGTTGCTCACCGGAACCGAGTTCGAGTTTTCTTCAGAGGTGACCTTGGCCCTTGCCGAGGCGTCCAGGGCTTTGGGTTCGGTGCCACGTTTCCCCTTGGACGGGATCGCAACGGTCATCTACAGGTCGGAGTCGAGCGCCTCATCGTTGATCGAGGGTGTCGGTCCCATGTCTGATCAGTGATCGGGCCACCTACCTCGACGCGCTGAAGCTGCGCACGTGCCAGGCAGCCTTGGTCATGATCGAGGGCCTCGTCTTCAACGTGCGGCCCCCCAAACGAGGTCCGGTCAGACGGTGAGTAGGAGCAAGGCGTGGATGGCGATTCCGACCAGCGCGCCCACCACCGTCCCGTTGATCCGGACAAACTGGAGGTCGCGGCCCAGTTGCAGCTCGAGACGGTGCGAGACCTCAGAGGCATCCCAGCGCTCCACGGTGGTCTCGATGAGTCCGGTCACCTCGTCGTCCCACTGCTGAGCGAGCCGTTCGGCGGAGTCGGCGATCCAGTTGTCGATGCGACCCCGTAGATGCTGGTCCTCGAGGACCCGGGCGCCCCACCACTGGATCAGATCGGTGAGACGCAGCTCCAAGTCGGAGCCGGGCGCCTCCGCCGAGCGTTGCAGACTCTGATGCACGACCTCCCATTGGGCGCCGATCGCGGTGGCGAGGTCGGGAGAGTCGAGAAGTCGGAGCTTGGTCTCCTCGATACGCGCTGCGAGCTCGGCGGAGTTGCGCACATCGTCGGCGGTGTCGGCAAGCATCCTCTCCAGGTCTCCTCGGACCGGGTGGTCCGGATCGCCCACGACCTCATCCACCAGGACGTGGAAGGAGGCGATGACCCGGTCGAAGATGCGATCTCTTGCCCACTCGGGCATCCACCAGGGCTCGGCCCCGGCGAAGCTGCGTCGGAACAGGGCTTGGTTCTCCTTCACCACCAGGTCGATGCCCCGGAGGGCGGCGACGATCGAATCCTGGACGTGACCACCTTTGAGCCAGGTGTCCATGACCAGCGAGATGAGAGGGGTGACCGAGGTCTGTCTGAGCCAATCGAGAGAGGTCTCGGTGACGATTGCCGCCACCCTCTCGTCGTCAAGCGATTCGGCGAGGGTCGCCCCTGTCTCGATGCTCCTTCGAGCGGCCACGGCGGCGTTCGCGGGCCGGATCAGCCAGCTCCCCAACCGGTTGGCGATATCTGCGTTCGCAATCCACTGACGCAAGTTGGCCGGGTCGAGGAAGTTCTGCTGGACGAATTCGGCGAGCCCGGTGCCGATCTCGTCTTTGCTCTTCGGGATGAGGGCGGTATGCGGGATCGGGATCCCCAGCGGGTGGCGGAACAAGGCGGTGACTGCGAACCAGTCGGCGATCCCTCCGATCAACGCCGCCTCGGAAGCAGCCCGGACGAAACCGTTGACTCCCGAGTCCGGGCCGAGGAAATGACTGGCCAGGAAAACGACGAAGGCACCGAACAGGAACGAGTTGGCACGCAGCTTCCATCGGCGAAGTTCCCCGATACGACGCTCTTCATAGCCCGATCCGAGCGCCGGGCCTGTGGTCTTGGTCACAGCGGAATGTTATGCCCGCTCGGTCAACTTCAGTTGGTCTTGGTGTCCGCCGTCAGGTCCTTCAGGAGCTCGTGGCAACGGTTGGCCCTGCGTTCGTCTGCCTGCTGGCACTCCTTGATGAACGCTTCCACATCCGGATGTTCGGCCTGTCGGACATCATCCAGGAACTGCGCGTAGAGATGTGAGCCTTGGAGAGCGTGGTATTGGATACTGACCAGATTGAAGACGATGTCTTCGGTGATGTCGTGGTTGCTTGTCATGGCAGGCCCTTACCCGAAGTCTCAGAGCAGCAACCAGAGTCGGCACCTTGGCACGTCACGCCAGCGGTGACCCATCTCCCTATCGTGCGCTCGTGACATTCAACCGAGGGTCGGGATTCGATGAGCTGGAGGAGCCGGTTCGGGCCGAGTTGTTCAGCGTGGAGCGGCTCGAACAGCACGCTGAGAGTCTTGCCGATTCACAGGAACTGAGTCGAAAACGGGGGCGGTTCCGTCTGATATCTCGGCGCCTGGCGGACAACGGCGAAGTGCTACTCACTTCTTATCGCGAGCTCTCGAAAGCGATCCGAGAGGAAGCGCTTCTCACCCCTGCCGCCGAATGGTTGGTCGACAACTTCCATCTCGTCGAGAGTCAGTTGCGCGAGGTGAGGGAGAACCTCCCCGCCAGC
>JBAPYG010000323.1:0-2801 GCA_049284615.1 Acidimicrobiia bacterium | reverse complement strand
ACGACGACGACCTTGCCTCCGCGCCCGCTGATCGCCTCCATCCGACCCGGCCAGTCCGGGGCCGTGGCGAGGCTGCCATTCGACTCGTACGGGTTGGCGCCCAACATGAGCAGGTAGGAAGTTCTGTCGATGTCCGGCACGGGGATGAGGTCGGGGTGGCCGAACATGAAGCCCGACGTGACGTGTTTCGGCATCTGGTCGACGGTGGCCGCACTGAAGATGCTCCTGGTGCGCAGCATCTTCAAGAAGATGCGGCCATAGAGAGAGCCCGACATCGAGTGGACGTTCGGGTTGCCGAGGTAGACGCCAACCGAATCAGGATTTGAGGTGGCTATCGGCGTCAGCTTCTCTTCGATGTGGTCGAACGCCTCGTCCCACGTCGCAACGACGTGTCGACCGTCACGCTTGATCAGAGGGACACGGATCCGATCGGGGTCGGTGTCCAGCTTGCCGAGTGTCGACCCCTTCGGGCAGATGTACCCGTGGCTGAACACATCATCTCGATCGCCCCTGATCCGAACGATCGTCTCCCCGCGATGACCCACCTCGAGGCCACACGTCGCCTCGCAGAGCGGGCACGTGCGGAAGTGCGTTGCTGTTGTCTCGGGCACCCGGCCAATCTAGTGGAGTCGCTCGGGGCCTCAGCGTGCGATGGTCGAGTTGGAGACCTGTGGGGGCCCGTCGCCCAGATAAAAGATGCCCGGGTAGCCCGCCGTCTCGAAGGCGCCCCTGGGGTTGTCGCGCAGGACCGAGTCCTGAATCACGAGATTGCCGGAGTGGTCGTTGCTCACGAAGAAGATCGCGGTGCCGCCCTCGTTGGCGAGGTTGCTCTCGATTCGAGTCCCCAGCACCCGCAGAGTCATCTCGTTGCCATCGTTGTAGATCGCGCCGCCATTGCCGCCGCCCGGCTTTCCCCCGTTTGCGCCGTGGCCCACGGCCTCGTTGTGGGAGAAGAGGCTGTTGATGATCGTCCACGAGACACCGATCGAGCTGATTGCCCCACCGTTGGCGCACACATTGGCGAACGCAGGCCCGCCGCCGAAGGTGCTGTTGGTCACGTAGACGGGTCGACCCTCATATTGGCTGAAGATCCGCACCGCGGCACCGCCGACATCGGTCCCCGTCGGTGAGCACTCGTTGCCGAAGAACACCGAATTCACGATTTTGAAACGACCGCCTCTCACCCAGATCGCGCCGCCACCGTCGGTCGATTCCTCCCCGGCGTCATAGCCATCCCGGAAAGCGAGATTCTGCACCGTCAACCTGGGATGGTCCTGGTTCTGGCAGTGCGAGGTCGTCCACACCAGGTCGGGGTCACAGGTGTTCATGTACAGGATGCGACGCTCTCCGGAGCCACTCAGGGTGACCAGCCCTCCGCCATCGATGACGATTTCCGGGCCGGTGTCGTTGAAGACGCGCGCCGTCTGGCTCATGACGATGGTGTGGGGATCGGGGCCGCAGTCGAAGGTGATGATCCCGCCCTCGGCGACCGCGTCGACGACGGCCCGAGAGGTGCAGCTCTGGGGCGTGCCGTTGCCGATGACGACGTCGGGGTGGGAGGTGTCGACGGCTCGAGCCTCAGCCGGGACCGGGGCACCCCCGTCCGGGTTCCCGGGCAGGGGAGCGGCACGGGGTGGCGGCTGCACCGCCTTCAACTCGAGCGCCCGCGTCAGGAAGGTGGCCATCGTGTCCCGTGTGACGTTGTCGCCGGGACAGAACCTGTCGTTGGCGGGCGGGTTGCAGCCCACTGTCACTCCTCGTCCCGCGATGGTCTGGATGGCGGTCTCGAAGATGCTCCCGTCATCGTCGACGAAGCGGTCCTCGTGATCGGCCGGGTAGTGGAACGCTCGCGTGAGCATCGCTGCCATCTCCCCGCGTGTGATGTTCGCCTTCGGGCAGAAGCGGTCGTTGGCCGGGGGGTTGCAGCCCTTCGTGATGCCGGCCGCGGCCAGCCGGTTTATCGCGTCTTCGAAAGTCGTTCCCTCGTCATCGCGGAAGAAGTCGCGGGTCGTTGGGGGGAGATGTTGCGATCTGACGAAGAATGCGGCCATCTGGCCCCTGGTCACCGGGTCGCGCGGGCAGAAACGGTCGTTCGCCGGGGGATTGCAGCCACGGGTTATCCCCTCGGCGGCGATCGCCTCTATCGACCCCTCGTGGGTGTTCCCGTCGTCGTCGACGAACGAGCCACCGGGTGCCAACGCGGCGAGGATGACGACGAGGGCGGCGGCGAGCCAGGACACTCCAGGTCTATCGGCAGCTACCCGGGATCACTCAAGATTCTCCGCATCCCCCCGGTCGGTTCGCACCGGCGGGCAGGTCCGACCGAGGTCAGCGAGATCAAGCCGACTCGTTCTTGAACATCCGGGTGCCGAAGAAGACCCCTGCCAAGACCAGGACTGCGGTCACCGCGGCACCTATGCCAGCCTCGCTGGTCATGATGTCGCCCATGAATATGGAGCGCACACCGTCCACGATGTAGGTGATCGGGTTGAACTCCGACAGAGTCTCCAGCCACCCCGGCGCGAAGCTCATCGGGAGCAAGATCCCGGAGAGCAGCATCACCGGCAGCAGCACCCCGTTGACCAGGGGGGCGAAGGCATCCTCGCTCTTGAGCTTGAGCGCCACCCCATACGAGACCGCGGAGAACGATCCCCCGAGGAGGGCGACGACGGTGAGCCCGATGACTATCTCCGCCGCGGTCGCCTCGAGACCCATGAACAGGGCGGTCACCACGAGAATCAGACCCTGGGTGGTCACGACAACGACGTCACGAAGCACCCGACCGAGCAGGAGGGCGCCCC
>JBAPYG010000322.1:0-5567 GCA_049284615.1 Acidimicrobiia bacterium | reverse complement strand
GGTAGATGGTCCCGGCCAGGGCGGCCAGCGCCGCACCCCCGTGGAGGAACCCGCGAATCGGGTTCTGCATTCGACCCAGGGTCATCCGGTCCATCTCCCGACAGGTTATGTGCAGACGGCGGCTATCTGGGTCGGTCGGCTCTACCGCAACCGGGCTCCACGACGGTACGATGAGTCTCCGGATATGGCTCTGGGTCTCCTCTACCGCATCTACGAGCGCAACCTGCGCACCGGGCTCGACCCACAACGTCTCCCCAACCACATCGGCGTCGTTCTCGACGGTCATCGGCGTCATGCCCGTGCCGAGGGCCTGGCCAGCTACACCGACTCCTATCGCGAGGGCATGTCCCGTTTCGAGGACTTCCTGGGATGGGCCGATGACCTCAAGATCAAGGCCGTAACCGCCTGGGTCCTCTCACCGGAGAACCTGTCCCGACCCGCCGAAGAGCTCGAGCCCTACTTCGACGTCCTCATCGACCTGTTCGATCGACTCCCCGAGGCATGCGCCCGGTACGACATGGCCCTCAAGTTCATCGGGAGTCTCGACCTGTTGCCCCGCCACCTGGTCGAGGCGGCCAAGAATGCCGAGGAGAGACATCCGGATGGCCGGCGGAGACTCAACGTCGCCATGGGGTACGGGGGACGTCAGGAGATCGTCGACGCTACCAAGGACCTGGTCGCCAAGCTGGCCGACGAAGGTGTCCCGGCAGCCGAGATCGCCGATCACATCGATGCCAAGTCTCTGGCCGGTCACATGTACTCGGCAGATCTCCCCGACGCCGATCTGATCATCCGCACTTCGGGTGAGTCCCGGCTCTCTGGTTTCCTCCTCTGGCAGTCGGCCTACTCCGAGTTCGTCTTCGTCGACGTCAACTGGCCCGCCTTTCGCCGCGTGGACTTCCTGCGCGCCCTCCGCGACTACGAGGGTCGCACCCGCCGCTTCGGGCAATGAGAGGCGTTGCTATAGCAACAGGTCTCGGAATCCGAGACCTCTTGCTATAGCAACGCCTTCACGCGGTCACCATCCCCGGGTGGAGATGGGTGACGTCACCGAGCTGGCGGAGGGAGAAGGCCCAGCCGGTGCTGACCCGGAAGGTGGTGAGACGTGAGACGCCGGTGTGTGGCTGGCGAAAACGGTCCCATTCCCAGGGCACCGGGTCGAGGCCGAGCAGGTGCCCCAGAATCACGGCGTTGGTGCCGGCGTGCGCCACGATGACGACGCGCTTGTCCGGCTCGTCGACATTCCACAGATGTCGCCCCTCCGGGTCGAGGGCATGGACCCCGTGGGCATCCATCGTTGCCGACAGACCGGTGACGACACGCTCGTGGAAGTCGCGAAACGACTCGCCCCCCTTGAGGCCATCCCACATGTAGTCCATCTCGCGGAAGTTGGCCTCCTCGAACGCCTTCTCGATTTGCTCGACTGGCTCGCCCTCCCACTCCGGAGGGTTCTGTATCTCCTTGAGCCAGTCGTACACCTCTCCGTCTCTGGCCAGCCCGGTGGAGACAGGGCGCGACGTCTCCATGGCCCGGGTCATCGGGGAGACCCACAGCTCGTCGACCCCCTCCAGCGACTCGAAACGGTGGCCCACCCGCGTTGCCTGCTCCTCCCCGAGGGCCGTCAGGGACGGATCGGCGCTGACGATCCGGTCGGGGGCGAAGTCGGGTTGGCCGTGTCTGACGAGGAAGAGGTCCATGACGCACAAACCTATACATTGCGGTTTCGTCATCCTTGCCCAATACGATGTGGTCGTGGCTCGCGACGCTCTCGTCAAACATCTCACCCAGCACTCGCTGCGCACCGACGGACCCTTCACACTGCGCAGTGGGGCGGTCACCGATTGGTACCTAGACGCGCGACAGACCACTTTCGATGGGGAGGGGGCGCGTCTCGTGGGCGAGGCGGTGCTCTCGATTCTCGACCGTGAGGTCATGGCCGTCGGCGGGATGACGATTGGCGCCGACCCGATTGCCATCGCCACCGCCATGACCGCCGCCGAGCAGCACCGAGATCTGAAGGCCTTCTCCATTCGAAAGGAGCCCAAGGATCACGGCACGGGAGGCCGTCTTGTGGGGCCGGTCGACCCCTCGATGCCGGTCGCCTTGCTCGAGGACACCACGACGACGGGCGCCGCCGCGGTCGAGGCAGCCCGCTACCTGCTCGGGGAGGGGTATGAGATCGTTCAGGCCATCGCCCTGGTCGACCGTTCCGGGGGCAGGGCACGCGAGAACTTCGCCACGCTCGACATCCGACATCAATCACTGGTCGTCCCGACCGACCTGGGTGTGACATGACGACTGTCGTGGTGAGACGTTCCGCCATCAAGATGTGGCTCATGGCCATGGGCGGGATCCCCCTGCTCATCATCTCCCTCGATGTGCTCACCGAGCGTCGCATCACCCGCTGGCTGACCGACATGATCTTCCTGCCCGAGGACGTCCAGATCTATGAGCCGCGCGATGTGATATTCGCCTGGGTGATGTTTCTCTTCGCCGCGTTCCTGGTCCTCTGGGGGCTCCGTGAGCTCTTCGCCCCCGCCAAGGTCCTCGAGTGTCGTGACGAGGGCTTGGCCCTCAAGATCAACGGTCCCTTTCGCCCCCCGAGTGTGATCTCTTGGGAGAACATCAAGGACGTGGGTGGCGCCGACATAGACGACGAGGGGCAGATCGTCCCTCTCTTCGTCGTGGGCGTGTTCGACAGATCGGACCTGCCGGACAACCCTTGGGGCGCTCGGTGGGTCGATGAGGCGGAATTGGGCGTTCTCGCCGAGGACTGGGGTCGGGATCCTCAGCAGGTGGCGGAGAAAGTCGCCGACTATGCGGTGGAGGCAGTGAGACGAGGCGAGGCAGAGGCGACGGCCGAGCTCGGGCAGGAGTCGTGATGGAGGTCGGCGCCCACACCCCGTCCGAGAGGCCGCTCGAGGAGGCCGACCGACGCAACGCCGACCTGGTTCAGATCTTTCTCTCCAACCCTCAGGGGTGGAAGAAGCCGAGGCCCCGTGAGGACGCTGCGGAGCTCCGCAAGGCTCCGATTCCGGTGATCGTCCACGCCCCGTACCTGATCAACGTGTGTGCCGACAACAACCGCGTACGCATCCCGAGTCGGAAGATCCTCCAGGAGACGTGCGACGCAGCCGCAGAGATCGATGCCGATGCCGTGGTGGTCCATGGAGGCCACGTCACCGGTGACGGGCCACAGGAGGAGGGGATCGTGCGCTGGCGAAAAGCCCTCGACTCGCTCGACACCGATCGCAGGGTTCTGATCGAGAACACCGCCGGGGGCGACAAGGCCCTGGCTCGCCGGGTCGAGTGGATCAAGCGTCTCTGGGAGGAGATCGGCTCCTACGGGGTCGGCTTCGTGCTCGACACCTGTCACTCGTGGGCGGGTGGCGAGCCGTTCGACGAGTTGGTGGAGAGGGTCATCGACGCCACCGGCCGCATCGACCTGGTGCACGCCAACGACTCCAGGGACGGGTTCGACTCACGCCGCGACAGACATCAGAACCTCGGGTCCGGCGAGATCCCGAAGGAGGACCTGGCCCGGGCCATCGTGACCGCAGACGCCCCGGTCGTCGTGGAGACGCCGGGTGGCGCCGAAGAGCAGGCGGCGGACATCGAGTGGGTGCGGGGGCTGGCCTGATCGTGGCGATTGGACGTGCCGAACGACGTTCCGACCGTCGAACGAAGGTCGCAGTGCTCTTCGCCGATAGGACCGATCGCGCCCTCGACCTACTCGAGCTACTCGAGATGGCCTGGCACGACTCCTACGGGGAGATCACGCCTCCCGAGGACGTGATCGACGACGTGCTGCTCCTGAGTGAGGGGAACCTGCGCCCTCTCATCCGGTGGGCTCGTCTCGCCGTCACCGACTGGCGGGATGTCCGGGTAGAGGCCGACAAGATGCGCTCCGAGGGCTAGGCCGGAACGTGTGTTTGTCGTCGTGCCGCGAACGCCGCGGCCAGTAGGTCGGCGAGCAGGGTTCCCTGGTCGTCGGCGGTGCGCGAGGACGCGGTGTCCACCGCCTCGGTGATCTGGGCTTGGACGATCTCGAGTGGGCTGGGAAGAGGGCTCATGACGATTGGATGCCCCGGGGTGGCGCATCGGTTCCTTCAGACGGTCAGCTCTACCCGTCGCAGCATCTGTGCGTTGATGGCCACGACGATGGTGCTCACCGACATCACCAAGGCGCCGACCGCGGGCGGCATCACGAATCCCCACGGGGCAAGCACGCCGGCGGCGAGGGGGATCATCACGATGTTGTAGCCGGCGGCCCACCAGATGTTCTGTCTCTGCTTGCGATGGGCGGCTTCGCTGAGCTCGAGCACCCTCACGATGTCGAGGGGGTTGGACTTGACCAGGACGAGGTCTGCCGATTGGACGGCGACGTCGGTGCCGCTACCGATCGCGATCCCGATGTCGGCTCGTGTCAGGGCAGGGGCATCGTTGACCCCGTCACCAACCATCCCGACCATCTTCCCCTCGGATTGGAGGTCCGCGATGTGGCGGTCCTTGTCGGACGGAAGCACCTCGGCGAAGAATTGGTCGATGCCCAACTCGCCGGCCACGGCTCGGGCCACTTCTTCGGAGTCTCCGGTGAGCATGGCGACCTCCACTCCCCGGTCGTGCAGGGCCTCCACCGCCTGGCGGCTCTCCTTTCTGATCACGTCGGCAAGGGCCACCGTGGCGATGGGGCGGCGATCGCGGAACACGTGGACGGCCGATTCGCCCTTCTCGCCGGCCGATTCGGCGAAGCCGGCCAGCTGCGGGGGCAGGGTGACTCCCAAAGACTCGATCATGCGCGGTCCACCGACGTGAACCGGGACGCCGTCCAGCGTGGCCCTGACCCCACGTCCCTTGACGATCTCGAAGTCTTCGACGATGGAGACCGCGATGCCCCGTTTCTCCGCCTCGGCGCGAATCGCCGAGGCCACTGAATGCTCCGATTCGCCCTCGGCCGCGGCGGCGACCCGCAACGCCTCCTCTGCGGACACCCCCTCCACGGTGGTCAGACCGGTAACCCCGATTCGCCCCTCTGTGAGCGTGCCGGTCTTGTCCATGGCGATCAACTCGAGCTCGCGGGCGGTGTCGATGGCCTCCCTGTTGCGGATGAGGGTCCCGTGGCCGGCCGCGATCGAGGTCGTGTTCGCCACCACCAGCGGGATGGCCAGCCCTAATGCGTGAGGGCAGGCAATGACCAGGACTGTCACCACCCGCGCCACGACCTGTTGGTCGACCTCCCCCTCGACGATCGTCCACGCCAGGGCGGTGGCCGCCGCGGCGAGCAGCGCTGCGTAGAAGAGGAAGGCTGCGGCCCTGTCGGCGAAGAGCTGTGTGGGCGACTTCGAGGCTCGGGCTTCGCTGACGAGTCTCATGATCCCGGCCAGGGCGGTGTCCTCGCCGATCGCCGTGATCTCGACGCGAATGGCCCCATTACCGCTGTTGACGGTCCCTCCTATCACCTCATCGCCTGGTTGCTTGCCCAGGGGCCTCGACTCGCCGGTGATCATCGCCTCGTCTACGTCGGTTCGACCCTCGGTCACGACCCCGTCCGCCGGGATGCTCCCCCC
>JBAPYG010000321.1:0-3207 GCA_049284615.1 Acidimicrobiia bacterium | reverse complement strand
GCGTGACCGTGATGGTGGTCCCCTGACCCGACCGGGACTCGGCGGTGACGGTGCCGCCCATCCGGTCGACGAGCCCCTTGACGATGGAGAGGCCGAGACCGGTCCCCTCCTTGCGAATCGAGCGTTGCCGCCCGACGAAGTGGCGGTCGAAGACACGGGGCAGATCCTCGGCAGAGATCCCCGACCCGGAGTCGCTGACGACGAGGGTCGCCCCACCGTCGGTGCCGGACACCCCGACCCGCACGCTCCCCGTCTCAGGGGTGTGACGCAGCGCGTTCTCCACGAGGTTCTGGGCGATCTGCGCCAGACGGTCCGGGTCGGTTTCGACGACGACCCCGGCCTCGGCCTCCACGACCAGCTCGACACCCAACTCGTCCGATCTGCGTCGGAACCCCTCGATGACCTCGCTGACGTGGGCCCCGACGTCGACCGGTTCGATGCGAAGACTGAACTCGGTTCCCTCCAGGCGGGCCAGTGTGGAGAGGTCGTCGATGAGTCTTCCGAGCTGGCGGCTCTGGACACCGAGCACCGAGCCGACGCGGGCCAGGTCGTCCTCGCCCATCTCACCCGACTCCAGCGCCTCTGCATAGCCCCCGATCGTGGTGAGCGGTGTGCGCAGGTCGTGACCCACACCGAGGATGAACTCGCGCTCCCTCTCTCGCGTCTCCTCCAACTCGCCCGCCATGTCGTTGAAGGCAGCCCCCACCTGGTCGAGGTCGGGGTCGCCGATCTGGGC
Organism: Acidimicrobiia bacterium; assembly: GCA_049284615.1. Taxonomy (GTDB): domain Bacteria; phylum Actinomycetota; class Acidimicrobiia; order Spongiisociales; family ZC4RG35; genus JANQRA01. The sequence goes on along the minus strand of JBAPYG010000321.1, from coordinate 2,471 downwards.
GACCCGGGCCGTCATGTCGCCGGCGGCGACCTTGCGGGAAGCGTCGGCCAGCGGCTCGAGACGTCGGGCCAGTTGATTGGCGAGGAGCCGGGCACCCAGGGCGGCCAGGACGACGATCCCAGCCACCAGCATGACCAGACCCACCCCCTGGTCGCGGAGACGCACGATGGGGGCGTCACGGGCCAACGCCACCAGCAGCGTGACGTCGGTGCCACGGGCCCTCACCGTGGTCGGGGTGACCACGACCAGCTCACCGGTCGTCGAAGTGGTTCGCCGCGTCTCCCCCTCGGTGAAAGTCTCCCCGACCAGGTCGAGCCGGCCGTAGAGGTCGGCGTTGGTACGGAGGACGCCGTTCTGGTCGACCAGGGCAAATCCGATCTCGGACCCGCCTGCCGTGCGTCGAATGCGCCCGAACAACGGCGCCAGCTCGTCACCCTCGAGCAGACCGAGGATCTCGACGACCGCCCCCGGCCGGTTCCCGTTCGGGGTGAGGAACTCGTCGATGATGTCGACCGCCTCGTTGGCGGACACCTGCAGCTCACGATAGGTGGCGTCGATGGCCGCCCGCTGGGCGGCATAGACCGAGGCGACGAGGACGAGGGCACCGGTGACCGCGGCAACGCCGGCGATGGTCCAGAAGAGTCGGCGACGCATCAGCTGCCGAGCCGGTAGCCGACGCCCCAGACGGTCTCTATGGGGATCCCGTCGATCTTCTTGCGGAGCTGACGGATGTGGACGTCGACCGTCCGCGTCTCCCCGAAGTACTCATAGCCCCAGACCCCCTGCAGGATCTGGCTGCGGCTCATCGCCAGACCGCCGTTTTCGGCGAGGAACCAGAGGAGGTCGAACTCCTTCGCCGTCGGCTCCACCGTCTCTCCCCCCGGGGTGACCACCCGGCGCTTGCCCCCGTCGATCTCGTAGCCGTCGACCTCGATGACCCGAGGCTTGGCCGGAGGCTCCTCGGAACGACGCAACACCGCCTTGACCCGTGCCAGCAGCTCACGCGGCGAGAACGGCTTGGTGACGTAGTCGTCGGCGCCCATCTCCAGGCCGAGGACCTTGTCGATCTCGGAATCACGGGCAGTCAGCATGATCACCGGCGTCTTGGCGAACTCCCTGACCCGACGACACGTCTCCACACCGTCGATCCCCGGCAGGTTGAGGTCGAGCAAGATGGCCGACACCGGCCGTAGACGGAGCCGTTCCACCGCCTCCTCACCGGTGAGCGCGTGGAGAAACCGATAGCCGTCGCGCTCGAAGAAGGTGCGCAGCATGTCTGCGATGGCGTCGTCGTCCTCGACGAGCAGAACCGACTTCGGATTGGCTGACACGGGTCCAGTCTGGCCTTGCAGTTGTAAAGAGTCGGTGAACTAACTCGATGCTTTTGCGGTGAGCTCCTCGATCGACGCCTCGACACCACCGGCGTCGACCACGTCGCCCGGCTCCACTTCTCGCCGCACCATCGCCAATCCGACGTTGCCCGTCACCGAAGTCAGCTTGCCGACCTCCTTGCCGTCACTCGTCAGCGTCTGGCCCAGGGTCAGCGGGCCGTCGCCCACCACCCTGCGCAGATGGCGCGGCGTGTTGCCGCCGCGACTGTCGATCCGGGCCACCAACTCCTGTCCGAGAAAGCACCCCTTGGTGAAGTCGACGCTCACGGGGACCAGACCCGATTCGTGGGGGATGGTCCCCTCGTCGACATCCTGTCCCCAGGCGGGCTCACCCGCCTCGACTCGCGCCCTCCCGTAGTCGTCGGCCGATCCGGTGGGCAGCTCGGGCTGGTCCCCGATGAGAAGACGACGGGACACCCCGGGCCAGGAGAGGTCGTACCCCTCCCCCTCGCCCATCACGAGCCACACCCCGCCGGTCTCCGGCTCGATGTCGACATCGACCCTGATCCGATAGCGGCCCAGCGCCGCCGCCAGCGCCTCACCCCGGCCCGGGTCGGTGACCAGGCCCCAACGGCCCCCGTCACGGATCACCCAGAGCAGAAACGAGAGCTTGCCCTGGGGCTCGAGGAGAAAGGATCGCCTCGCCTCCCCATCACCCATGTCCCCGATCTCCTGACTGATGAGGTCGTTGAGGAACCGGGTGGCGTCGGCACCCCCGAACCAGACGACGTCGGGCGACTCGGGGGCGAGCCACGGACCTTTCTGTGAAGGTTTGCTACCAGGGCCTGGTAGCAAACCTTCACAGAACGGTGTCTCAGACGTCGGAGAGGCCACGGAGGAAGGGTACGGAGTCGAACAGGTTCACGAACCAGATGGACAGGTCGCTGAGGTTGTTGGTCAGCATTATCACCCCGAAGGCGGCCAAGAACAGACCCGATGCGATGTTGATGCCACGGAGATAGGGCTTGAGACGCCCGAAGAACTTGAAGAGGCCCAGCCCGGCGAGGAGGAACGGGACGCCGAGCCCGAGCGAGTAGGCGATTAGCAGGAAGATGCCGTTGAAGAGAGTCTGCTGCGTGG
>JBAPYG010000320.1:0-12697 GCA_049284615.1 Acidimicrobiia bacterium | reverse complement strand
GGGTGCAGATACGCCGAGTACCCGGGGATCTTCAGCTCCCCCGTCAGCTTCGGCGCACGGGGGTCGGACAGGTCGAGTATGTAGAGCGGATCGGTTTGACGGAACGTGACCACGTATCCGACATCACCCATGAATCGCACCGAGTAGATCTGCTCGGTCTCACCCAGACCGCCCACCCTGCCGATGCGAACCAAGGCGTCACCGATGGGGCGAAGAATGGTCACCTGCGACTCGGAGTCGCTGCCACCACCCCAGCCGCTCGGTGCCATGGTCGAAGCCACCCGCAACATCCCCTCGTGCTCGTCCATCGAGAACTGGTTCAAGAGGTATCCGTCGACCGATCCCGAGGCGGTGTAGTCGGTGCGCTTCGGATCCGAGACATCGAAGAGATGGACATCGGTCACCGGGCCATCCGGTGCGTCGCTCTCGTCCCTGGTCTGCAACCACTGCCACGTCTGCCAGTTCTGAGTGGCCACATACAGGCTCTCCTCGGAGGCATAGACCGTGTCACCTGCGGCGAGGATGCCGGTGGCGTCGAGGACTTCGAGCCCGGCTCCGATGTCGACGGTCACGACCGAGAGCATTTCGAGACCGGAGAACTCGTCGGGATGTGAGGCGCGGTCACACTCGAAGAGTGTGCCCTCCGAGCGGACCTCACCATCGGCATCGTTGACCACGTAATAGGGGATCCAGTTGTCAGCCGAGGACTCGCGCACGATGGCCTGGTTCTCCTCGATGGCCTTCCGTTCCGCGCGCAGCCCAGATCCGCTCGGGTAGCTCCACTCGAAACCCACCGGCCCCGACGTGACGACCAATCGGACCGACTCGTCGACCATTCGACCCGAGACGAATGCCCCGTCGACCTGCATCGTGCGCACGACTTCGGGGACGTCGCTGATGTCGACCTCGACGATCCGGGTGGTCGGCGATGCCGGGACCGGAGCGATCAGACGATCCTCTGCGGGCAAAGGCATCGGCGACTGGCTCCACACGGAGCCAAACATCAAGACCCTGTCGCCCGACAGGAAGAGACTGTGCACCGCGAGGTTCGCCAATCCCATGCGACCGGTCTCCACTGGCTCGTCGCCGGTGGCGTCGACCACGATCAAGCTCCCTTCGGCGATGACCACGATCCGCTCCCCATCGGTCTTCACGATGTCGGGCTCGTCGACCCCCTCCACCTGGACGTTGGTGCCCGAGAACCCTCCATCGCCGTCACCACCGGCGCTGTCATCGGCTGTGGCTTCCTCGGTCACCGCCCGGGCGGCATCCCATCCCCACACAGGTCCGGCATCCAGCCCGTACGGCCCCACGATCTCCACTGCATGTGAGATGACATAGTCGAGGAAGGATTCGCACTCATCGAAGCGCACCAGAGCCGACGTCTGGATCGCCACCGGCTCTGGAATGGTCGCTTCCGGGAGCCGGACGGGGTCAGAAGCCACCGGCCCGGCACCGGCACATGACGTGACCGCCAGACCGACGGCGATGCCCAAGTAGAGAGCCCTCGACATCCGCATCATTCCCTCCTCGATCGACGATGCATGCATTGGACGCGTGCGGGAGCTGCAACGGTTCCCGCCCGGTCTGTGCCCGGGTCAGGGCAGGTAGCTGCGAACGGTCTCGATCGTGTCGGCGTCCGCAGGCCCCTTGTCCTCGCGAACCCCCTTGACGCGGGCAAAGCGGAGTGCCACACCCCCGGGATATCGAGTGCTGCGTTGCACGCCGTCGAACGCGATCTCGTAGACGATTACCGGGCGCAGATAGACCACGCGGCCCTCCCTGTGGTCTTCGATCTCGAGAAATGCCTCCGTCTGCCACTCCAGCATCTGATCCGTGAGGCCCTTGAACGTCTTCCCGAGCATCACCAACGAGCCATCGACCCCGACAGCCCCGAGATGCAGATTGGAGAGCCAACCTCGTCTGCGACCCGAGCCCCACTCGGCGGCCAGGATGACGAGGTCGAGGGTGTGAGTGGGTTTGACCTTGAGCCAACCGCTGCCCCGGCGACCTGCCTCGTACGGTTGTCCGGGATCCTTGACGACCACTCCCTCGAAACCGTCGGCCACCGTGTCGTCGAAGAAGAGCTGGGCACGATCGGGATCGTCGGTGACGATCGAGCCGACCCGCCCCGTCGGCGCAACCAGACCCTGGAGGGCATCGCGACGCGTCGCCAGCGGCTCATCGATGAGATCCACGCCATCGAGATGAAGGATGTCGAAATAGAAGGCGCGCAAGGAAAGTCCACCGCCACCGCCGGGCCGGCTCATCGAGTCTTGAAACGAGAGCGCCGTCCCGTCGGCATCGAGCATGAGACCTTCCCCATCGAGGATGAAGCTGTCAGCCTCCATGCCGAACGCCCCCTCCACCACTGCAGGCACATCGGCGGTGATGTCGCGCAGGTTGCGCGTGAAGACCATCACCTCGTCACCGCGTCGGTGAACCTGCAGGCGCAGGCCATCGAGCTTCTGCTCCACTACCGCAGAACCGAGCGCCTCCACGGCGTCACCCGCGCTGGGAGATGTCTTGGCCAGCATCGGCTGCACCGGTGTGAAGACCTGCAGTCGCGACACCGTCAAGGAATGAGCACCATCCGCCAGAGCGCGCGCCGCTATCCCGATGAGGTCACCCTCCAGCATCGCCGAGCGGCGGACCCGGTCCGGGGGCACGTCGAGCGTCGCAGCCACGGCATCGACCATCACCCCCTCTAATGCTCCCTGGCGGAGATTGCGGACCATCAGTCCACGGAGATAGTCCTGTTCCTCGATGGTCGCCCTACCCAACAGGTCGGACAAGAGGCGCTCACGTCGCGCCTTCGAACCGGGGCCGGACGTGGCCGAGACCTCGTCGAGGATGGAGTCCACTTCGAGGATCTCGAGGGTCCCCGCCAGGGCCGCCGGGACATCGACGGCGTAGACCGTCGAGGGGCCGGCGCCCAACTTCGGCTGGGTCGGTCTGCCTGCGAGATACGACACCGCGACACGGGCTTCCCGAGGCTCGACACGTCTCAGCAGTTCCGCCAGCAAGCCAACCTTCTCCGACCGAGATGGAGTTGCGCTCACGGCATCGGAGACCGTCACGATATCGGCCAGCAGCATTTTGGTCACCGTACCCGACGAGGTCGCGGAACGAACCCGGAGTTGGGGGCTACCTCCGAGCCGGTTCGTCAGAACAGCTTCTCGTAGTCCACCGACATCTGGTCGAGGTCCAACTGAGACATGAACCGGCTCAACGCCAGTGTGGTTGCCAGTGCAGCCATGTCGTTGAACGGAGGCGGGACGAAGTCGGGGCCGTCGACGAGACCCTCGTCGTGGAGGTGATGTAGAGCGCGCATGTCCAACAGGTCGACCTTTCCGCAGAACAACAACGGGATCCGATACGTCTTGCCAAATCGAATTGCCATTCGCACATACATCAGCGTCAGGACGAGACCCTTGCCATAGCCGAGGTCCTTGGTGAAGGGGCCTGCATCGGGAAGGCTGCCCCTGAACACCCGGCTCGCCGTCACCCATGCGTCGTCCTCGGACAATCCCTCCACACGAAGATGCTCGAACACGTCGACGAAGGTGGCCCCACGCGTGACCAGTTCGATCGCCTCGATCCGTCGCATCAGCTTGGCGAGACGCATCGGATGACTCCTCAGGTTGAGCATCTCGGTCAACACGGCCAGACCTTCCTGGGTGACAGTCGTTCGCGGCGCCGCCTTGCCGAGGAAGGTGCACACCGGCTGGGCGAGACCGTTCAGGGTCGTGGACACGTGGACCCAACCTTCGTGAGCCTCGAGAAGATTGATGTCCCTCTGCGAGAAGAAGCGATCCTCTCGCATCTTGATGTAGTCCGAACCGGCCGCCGCGTCGGCGGCGATCTTGTCGTCGGTCAGCACCGTGATCTTGCCCGGCCCCACCGACCCGTCGAGTTGTCCCCGAAGCAGTCGAACCGCCTCCGTTCCCGGTATCGTTCGATCATCCCCCGCCCGAGTGATGGCGTCGGCATTGGCCTCGAGGGACTTCCGCATGGTGAGGGCGAGATCGCTGATCGCCGGTCCCCCATCGTGGAATGTGTCCTCCGGCCCTCCGTAGAGAGCTCGAGCCAGCTCGGAGAAGCGGGGCGTACCCCTGGATTCGATCATGTCGACCGTCATCTGGAACTGACCGCACATGAAGCGCATGAGGTCTGCCGCGGCCGAGTCTCCGAGCCTGTTGGCGATCTCGTTCTCGATGTCGGTCAGTTCGGCACGAGACCTGTCCGGGTCGAGGCGTATGTCGCGAGCCAGGTAGTAGTCCCGGTCGACCTGGGGCTGTTCGCTGAAACCGGCCTCGAAGAACTGCGTCTTGATGTCATCGTCCCAGTTGATGGCGCCCAGGACCTTGATCGGCTTCTGCGCATCGACGATGCGGTCGGACAACTCCCTGATGACCTCACGGTCATTCTTCATTCTGTCTCCTTGGAAAGACGGGAATGTAGACGAGCTCAGCCCTCCAGGCGACCGTCGGCGAGATCGGCCCACAGCGAAGCCACGGAATCGCTCAGGAAAACCACCGACGCCCCGGCCGCAGTCCCGGTGCGGCCCGGTGCGACGACGTTTGCCAGACTCTCCAGGTCGGCCGAAATCGCCATGGCCGAGAAGGTGAGCAGCTGCTCCGGTGTCAGGTTCGTGGTCAGGTGTTCCTCGGCCATCTCCATCAGGCCCGGGATGGAGCCATAGCCCATCGTCTTCACCATCTCGGCAGCACCGATGAGGATGACGCCCTGGTGCCCCGATCTTCCGAAGTCCCCGCCCGGGACGGTCTTTCGCGCCCGGGCGAAGCCGAGGGCCTCGGCACCGTTGAGCAACTGTTTCCCTGCCGACAATGCCACATGGGCCCATTTGTCGTTGATCGAGAACGGCACGTCGACCTCGACCCCACCGAGAACCGAGGTCAACAGGGACTCGAAGCCGGCAAACCCGGTGAGGACGTAACCCTCGAGAGGGAGCCCGGTGAGATCGTTGAAGGCAGCCATCATCGTCTCGGGACCACCCAGCGCCAGCGATGCGGTGATCTTCTTTCGCCCGAACCCCGGCACCGCCACGTACGAGTCCCGAGGCAGACCCACCACGGCTCCCCCGCCATTGCCGTCGAGGCCGACGAAGTGGATGCTGTCGGCCCTGGTTCGATCGACATCCTGACCCGGCCGGGCATCGGAGCCGACGACAGCGACGATGCGCGGTCCCTCCCCGTAGAAGGCCGGCAAGGAGAGCGAGGGCCACTCCCCGCCGACGATACGCCAACCCGATCCGTCGTCGACCGCGAGGAAGACGTCCGGGCCGATCTCCACGACAGCTGTCGCCTGCTCGGCGAACGTGCCCACGGATGCCGTGCCGTCGGTTGGGGTCTCGGTCTGCGACGGCGTGATGGCCGCTACGACCTGTTCGGGCGCTGCCGGCTCTGCCGTGGCAGTCCCTTTCGCAAAGCCGTAGAAGCCCTCGACGACTTCGGTCAGCGCCGGTGGCGCTTCGGCGATGGTCAGAGCTGCGACCGCGCTCGTCGTGGTCGTCGGCGCCGTGGTGGACGTGGTGGATGTGGTGGACGGGGCAAGAGTCGGCTGTGCGTTCTCGGTTGCCTCACTGCCGCTGCAGGCGGCCATTGCCAGCGACATGACTAGGAAGAGGGTGATGGGGCGTCGGGACATGATCCGGGATCCTGGCTGGGGAAAAGTGGGGGGCTCTATCCCGCTCCCGATCAGATTATGCGCGGCGCAGCAGGTATCCGTACTTTCAGGAGCGAAACCTGTCGAACGGCTCCAGCTCGATTCCGGCGTCTGCCAGGGCTGAGTCGACGTGAGGTGCAATCGAGTCGAAGTCGGTGCCGCCGTGCCCCCCCCACGGATCGGAGGAGAGTCGTCCCGGAACCATGCCCAGGGTCAACCCATTCGGATCGATGTCGTCGAGCTCGTCCCACGAGATGGGCACGGCCACAGGGGCCCCGGGGCGGGGACGCAGAGACCACGGGACCACGGACGTCGAGTAGGGCGCATTGCGGAGCCAGTCGACGAAGACCCGTTCGCCGCGCTCGCTCTTGCGAAACGCGAGCGTCATGAGGTCGGGGTGGGCTGCCGCGGCCAACGCCGCCGTGCCCCGGGCGATCCCGGCGCCCAATCCCACGTCGACGTGGGGCTCGGCTCGGGCCCGGAGGTGATACCCGTTCGAGCCCGAAGTCATCACAACGGTCTCGATTCCAAGTCCAGCGAGCACAGCGCGCAACTCTCCGGCAGCCACGCGCACAGCGGCGAAGGCGCCCGGAGGAGGGTCGAGATCCCAGATGAGCCAGTCGGCGCGGGTGTCGTCCGCCACCGATGTCGCCGGGGCATGGAAGGTGATGACTCCGAGGTTGGCGAACGCCGGTATGGCCGCCGGGACCCGGACAACCGGGTAGACCGTGGTCCCCCCGTCCTCTTTGGCGACTTCATGTCTGCCGATGAGGTCATCCGGGAAGTGGTCGGGCGCGTTCTTCTGCATGAAGCCCTTGGCGCCGGTGCCCTTGGGGTAGCGCTCCACGGTGAGCGCCCGCCCGGACACGAATGGCATCATCGGGATCGACACCGACTCGTAGTGGGCCACCACCGCGCCTTTGGTGATGCCGTCGTCGGGGAAGACGATCCGGTCGGCGTTGCTGACGTCCAAGTCGCCAAGACTATGCGGCCGTGGGGACCTCGATGTCCACCACGACCGCTGCGTGGTCGGTGCCCAGCACCGATGCGACGTTCACCTGCGTGGCGCGAACCTCCGAGCCAAACACGTGATCGATGCGGAGGAGACGCGGCCAGCCGGGACGCCACGACCAGGTCCTCTCCGCGGCCGGGTTCTGCTCGAGGACGAGATCGGTCAACCGGTCCGCCATGCGCCGATACGCGGGCCATCGCGGTGACGCATTGAAGTCCCCGGCCACCACCACCGGCCCGCTTCCCGTGTCGAGCCACTCGAACAGGCCCCGAAGCTGACCCTGGCGTGTACGCACCGAATCCCACCACGGGAAGTCGATCGGGTTGAGTAGGTGGATGCCGGCCAGTCGAAGCTCTTCACCCTCGTGGCGAATCAACGCCGATGTCCCGGGACGGCCCGGCATCGGGATGTCCCCGAAGGTCACCTCGAGACGGGTGGCGATGCCACGCCCCGTGAAGTTGGACGCCGGTAGCAGGTGGTGGCTTGGATACTTGTCCGTGAGGACATCGGCGGCGTGCGGCCCGAGCTCCTGGGTGACCACGACATCGGGGTCGTAGCGCTCGACGACCGTGGCGAAGTGCCCCGCGTCGACGTGCTCGTGAAGCAGGTTGGATGTCATGAGACGGAGCTGAGCGGCCATGATCGGGCACGGTAGGCAGACGAACGGCGGTAGGTTCCTCGACCGTGACCGACGACACAGCGCAATCGTTCGTCGATGACCGGCTCCGATTCGGGCGCGCCCTGCTCATCGCCGGGATCCTCGGCACCGCGGGGGCTCTCGTCGTGGGCGTGGCAGGCTGGGTTCTCGCCGGGAGGGCCACCCAGACGATCACCGCGACCATCGGGCCCTTGAGCGGCATCGTCACCAACGTGGCGGAGACCATCGGTGCCAGTCAGCTGATGATCTCGCGAACCGGCGAGGCCATCGATGCCATCGAAGGCGCCACCAGATCGACTGCCCGGGCCCTGGGCTCGGTAGGGGACTTGATCGACGAGACGTCCGAAGTCGTGGGTGGAGACCTCGCAGATGGGCTGGAGGCGGCCGTGGAGTCGTTGCCGGCCATCTCCGACACTGCAGCGGTGATCGACCGCACGATGCGAGCTTTGAGCCTCATCGGAGTCGACTACGACCCGGAGATCCCACTCGACGAGTCTCTCGCCGCCCTGGAGGAGTCGCTCCGGCCCATCCCAGGCCAACTGCGGAACCAGATCGCCCTGTTGGAGTCGGTCCAGGGCGACATCGACCAGATCGCGTTCGAGGCCGGAGCCCTCGCCGCAGTTCTACTGGAGGCCCGCATCGACATGATGGAGGCTGAGCGGGTGTTGGTCTCGGCATCGGAGAATGCGGACCAGGCCGTGGAGAGCATCACGAGCCTCGAGTCGGAGATCACGACCTACGACACCCTGGCCCGGGTGGTGGTGATCGCAGCCACGATCACCCTGTTGGCCGTGGCTTTCACGCCTCTCATCATCGGAATCCACTACCGCCGGACACCGTTCGACTGATCAGCGTTGCAGGCTCCATGCCGCGACATGACCGCCGACCGAGTCGGCCCAGGTGACGACGAGATGCCCATCGTGGACGATCAGCGAAGGCGACCGCGGGTCGCCACTGCCAGTATCCCCCCTGGCCACCAACAGCCCGTGGTCCTGCCAGACGTGACCACCATCGGAAGAAGACGCATAGGCGAGGCCACCCTCGGGGCCCGATTTCTCCCACACCAGGTACGCCACGCTCGAAGCGTCGACGGCCAACACGGGCCATCGATTGATGCCCTCCCCCGCCACTTTTATGTCGCTACCGAAGCTCGCCCCGCCATCAGTGCTCCGGTCGACCCAGATCGAGGTCGACGCTTGATCTGGATGGATCGACTGCCTCCCATCCATCCAGGCCACCAGGAGCTCGCCATCGACCGACGCCACGTCCGGTCCGGAGAAGGGGCAGCCAGAGATGAACCAGTCGTCGTCGGCGATGGGGACGACGTCACTGAAGGAGACCCCACCATCGGCCGAGCTGACTGCGGCAACGTTCCGGACGACCTGACCGTCGACCGTCTCGAAATCGCGATAGGCGACGACGAGGGATTCCCCGACAGCCAACGGCACCGGGTTGCAGCAGTCACAGGTGCGGTCGTCCACACTCTCCCTCTCGGTGATGTGCCCCCCGTCGCTAACACCCACCGAGAGAGTGGCGTCCTCTAGCCAGGAGAGCACGGGCCGGCCCCCCATCAGAGTGACATGCACCAGGTTCGTCTCAGGCTCGGGGTCGCCACTGATCGGCTCGGGCTCCGATCCCCCCTGGGAGAGGAACACCGACGCCGCCCCATCCTCGACGAACGAGGTGAACGCGATGTCGACCCGCCCGTCGGGAGCTACCGCCACCGCCGGGCGCTCGATTGGGTGCACGATGGGCTCGAGGCCCATGTCGACGTCGCTCGGCGGGGCCATCACCCCAGTGGAGATCTCGATGGTCGCCGCCCAGACACCGTCGGGCCCGATCCAGGCGACCGTCGGGTCCGACACTCCGTTGCCGGCTATGTCGAGAGCCACCGCCCCTGGGACATCGGAGGTGAAGACCGGTGCACCGAGCTCGACCACCGCGTCATCCGCCTCGGTCGACGACACGGTCGGCTGAGACGTTCCGCCCCCACACCCCACCAGGAGGGATGTCAGGGCCGACATCGCGAAAAGACGCCAGATCATGAATCTACGAGACTACGAGGGCCTTAACCTGGCCGTGAACATGACGACCAATCATCTCGGCCAGCCCGTCGGCAATGACCTGGGGGCCTGGAGAGCCCCATCCTTCCCCGAGACGAGCGTCATGGAGGGGCACACCGTGACTTTGGAGAGGCTCGATGTAGAGCGTCACGGCACCGGTCTGTGGGGCTCGCTGAGCGAGGCTCCCGAAGCAACGTGGACCTACATGTCGTTTGGCCCCTTCTCCGGATATGACCGCTTCGAAGAAATCCTGGAGTCGCTTCTCGCCTACAAGGATTGGGTGCCATATGCCATCGTCGTCGACGGGGCACCGATGGGATTCGCCTCATATCTCCGGATCAATCCCCTCGATGGGGTCATCGAGATCGGGTCGATAACGTTCTCCCCTTCGTTACAGCGGACCACTCCCGCGACCGAATCGCTGTATCTGATGATCAGGCACGTGTTCGACCTCGGATATCGCCGCTGTGAATGGAAGTGCGACGACCTCAACGCCCCCTCGCGGAGCGCGGCAGATCGGCTCGGCTTCACCTACGAGGGTACTTTCCGTCAGGCCACGCACTACAAGGGGCGTAATCGGGACACTGCCTGGTACTCGATCATCGACTCCGAGTGGCCGGCGCTCGACGGCGCCTTCACGGCCTGGCTCGACCCAGAGAACTTCGACGAGAAAGGAAGTCAACTGTCGACCCTCGAGGAGATGAGAAACAGATGAGCCTTGGATTTGGCCTGCTGAGCGCACAACTCAACCCGGGAGAGAGAGACTGGTCTCGTGTCTACGACGAGACGATTCGCCTCGCCGTGGAAGCAGAACGGCTCGGCTTCAGCTCGGTGTGGACTACGGAGCACCACTTCGTCGATGACGGCTACATGCCTTCCCTCGCGGTCGTCAGTGCCGCCATCGCCGCCAGCACTTCGACCATCGAGATCGCGACCGGGGTGATCCTGGCGCCGCTGCATCACCCGCTGCGGCTCGCCGAGGACGCGGCGACGGTGAGTCTCCTCAGCGGGGGGAGATTCACCCTGGGGCTGGGGCTCGGGTGGAGCGAGACCGAGTTTCGAGGCTTGGGCGCGGACATCACGCGAAGGGGAGCCGCCATGGAGGAGATCCTCCAGATCCTGCCCCAGGCATGGTCAGGTGAGACCTTCCGCCATCAGGGCAGCGTCTACGACCTCCCCGAGCTAGGCGTTCGCCCCATCCCGTCGGCCCCCATCGACATCCTCGTCGGCGGTGGCGCCGAGGTGGCAGTCCGCCGCGCCGCTCGTCTCGCCGACGGCATCTTCGCCAACGTGCCCCGTGATCAGTTCCTCGAGCAGTTGACCTGGATCGCAGACGAGTGTGAGCGAATAGGCAGGGACCCGAGTGAACTGCGAGTCGTTCACTACTCGGTGATGCTTCCCGCGGCCAGCGAAGAGGCCGCCTTCGACCGATACGCCGGTCATCTGTGGCAGATGATGTGGAAGTACCGAGACATGGAGGCCTCCACCACTCGAAACGACCCTCCCCCGCCTGCGCCACCCTTCGACGAGTCGAAACGGGCCGGCCTGTTCGGGAGAGCCACGATCGCGGGCACCGGCGAGCAGATTCTCGACTACCTGGGCCAGATCCGTGACGAGGCACCCTTCCCGGTCGAGTTCGCCGCCCGCAGCTACTTCCCCACCCTCGCCTACGAAGCCCAGGTGGAGTTGATGACTCGGCTCGCCGAAGAGGTGGCCCCGCACATCTGAATCAAGCGGTGACCAACCGGCGCCGCCGGACCTCGACGACATCCATGGCGAGGACGAGGAGGGCGAGTGCCCATAGCGCCAGCCAGGCAGGTACTGCCGGGACGAGGGGCGTGGCCGCCAGGGCGACCACCGCCACGACCACCCTCGGCGCAACGCCCTCTCCGAGCCTGGCGCGGGCCGATGCCGCCGCCAGTCCACCCACGTACAGAGCCACCCCGAACGTCAGCGCGAGGGCGAGGCTCGAGTCGAGCGCGTCCTTCGGATGTGAGATCGCTGCCTCGAAGGCAACGGCGACCCCGATGACACCGGCGACCACCACAGCGTGCCAGAACGAGAATACGTCGCGGGCGAATCGGCCCCGATCGGCATCATCCTGGTCTGCCAGCCGCTCTTCCAACCGGGAGTGGAGGGTCCCGAAGTAGGTCCACCAGAGGGCGCACGTGGCGATGACGGCTCCCGCCGTCGTCACCGCAAAAAGCAGGCCGCGCTCGACCTCCGACGAGGCAACACCGGCTGCGATGAGCGACTCACCGAGGGCGATGATCACGATCAAGCCGTGCCGCTCGGCGAAGTGCCCCGGCTCCAGCTGCCAGACGCCTCGACCGGCGAACCCCGCGGCCAATAGGTCGGCGACGAGAGCCGCCAGCCAAAGCCAGACACGCGCCTCGGGTGAGGCGAGCCCGCCAGCGAGGACGAGCCCGATGCCGATCAGAGACGAGGAGGCCCAGACCGGGAAGGCCCCACCGGGCTCTCCGGACAGCACCCAGCCTTGCACGCCGATTCCGACCAGCCTGACCAGCACGTAGCTGACGGCGAACCAAATGCCAGCGTCTCCGAATGCATCGGGGACGGACTGCGCCATGAAGAACGCCACGGCGGTGGCGGCGAGCGTCGGCAGACGCACCCAGGCGTGCTCGGTGTCGGCCACATTGAGCGTCCAGGTGAATTGGGTCCACGCCCACCACACGAGCCAGAAGAGCAGGGCGGCTCGCCCCAGCCCCGACCAGGTGAGGTCGTGGAGCACCAACGAGGTGAGCTGCGTGATCGCGTACACGAACACGAGGTCGAAGAAGAGCTCGACGAAGGTCGTGCCTTGTGTGGTGTCGACCCGTATCCGGGACATGGCCGGCGAGCCTATCGGGACGGTGGTCCCGTCGTGTCAGGAGCCCAGGGCGCCGATCCAATCGCCCACCTGCGCCGACAGGTCCCGGGCGTTGTCCCACTCGAGGGCCAGGTCGTCGCGAGTTTCCCCGAGCTCCCGGGCGAGATAGTCCCCCGCCTGGCCCAGGGTCGCATCCACGGCGCTGGTTGCGACGTCCACTGTTTGCTCGACCTCCGCGATGGTGTCGCCCACTTTCTCGGTGGTGGCATGCACCGGCGCCATCACGGCCTCCACTGCCTGATTCACCTTGTAATCGATGTACCAGACCACCGAGGCCGCGGTGACGATGGCGACGAAGACGGCGATGCCCAATGATCTCAATGCACTCATGTCAACGTTGGACGTGGGGGCACTGGCGATCGGTTCCGATCGCTGCATCCGCTCCA
>JBAPYG010000319.1:0-6286 GCA_049284615.1 Acidimicrobiia bacterium | reverse complement strand
AGCTACTTCCGCGCGGCGAGGACGGCATTGTAATCCCCGGACGCGGCCAACCAAAAGAGCTAGTGGCCAGTGGAGCCGAATCCCCCGCCACCACGTTCGGTGTCATCGAGAACGTCCACCTGGTTCCAGTCGACCGAAGGGACGGGGACGATCGCCAATTGAGCGATCCGATCGCCTCTGGCGAAGGAGACATTCTCCGTGCCGTGGTTGATCAGGAGAACCGTGACTTCCCCTCGGTAGCCGGAGTCGACCAGACCGGGACCGTTGACGACGCCCACTCCTGCTCGACGGGCGTGACCGGAGCGAGCCAGCACCAGCCCGGCAAATCCCTCCGGTATCGCCACCGCGAGCCCGGTGGGAACCGGGACCCGCTCACCAGGCGCCAGGGCGACGTCGATTCTGGCGTGAAGATCGACGGCGGCGTCGCCGATATGGGCTTGTACGGGAACTGGCAGTTCCCTATCGAGGAGTACGAAGTTAACCTGCATGGTGTCCAGGGGCATCGGGCGGTGAACCTGACAATAAGCGAGCGTCTTGATGACTGCGACAACCAAGTCGGCCCATAGACCTGGCCGGCACCGAGCACGCCCGATCCGCTTCTCATCGATGGAGAGCCTTGGGTTCTCCAATCCATCTTCCACATGGTCGGATACGCCCGCATCGCCAACCACTTCGCCATACGTCGAGCTCAAGGGTCGGCACGTCGCACCGCCCCCGGTGCCTGACACCCTCGCCGACTGGCAACCCGAGGACTTCGGGGGCCGGCTCAACGGCAGCAACGTGCGGTGGAGCGTCATCGGGCTGGTCCTGATCGTGCTCGGTGGTCTCGGGGCCCTGGGTTTCTGGCTCTACCAACGCCCGGCCACCCAGGCTGCGGCCTCAGCCACCGCCGCTATGGCCCGGGCCGACAATCTGAGCACAGTCCTCCCGGATCTCGAAGCGTTCAATGCCTCCCTCTCGACCCCTACCGAGACGCCCGACCCGACGACGTTATTCGCCGTCGATGCCGCAGCCCGGTCGCTCTTCGAGGCTTCCGGCGACCTGCCTGCCGGTGATGCCGGGACGAGGACGGCCGCCGCCTCTGCTTCTGGCGCCGCACTCGACGGCGCCCGTCTCGCCGGCGACGCGCGCGCCTACCAACTGGCTGTACTGCCGATCCTGGTGGCACCCGAATTGGAGACCGACCCGAATCTCATCGAGCTCGACGAGGCGGCTCGCCGGTTCGGCGACTGGCAGCTTCTCTTCGACGATGTTCGCAACGCACTGCCTGACGGCGTGATGGCCGCGACGACGGAACAGCTCGACATCCTCTCGGGCGATTTCGCCTCGATTCTCAGCGCGTACGTCGACGCTCTTCGGACCGACGACCAAGCTGTCACCGACGACGTCCTCACCGGGCTCGGCTCCCGTCTCGACGAGATCGCTGAGCAAATGGCCTCTTCCACCAGCGACGTGCAACAAAGAGTTGCCGCCCGAATAGAGGAAGCAAGGGCCGCCCTGGAGCAGCTCAGCGGGAGCTGAGCTTCTGCTCGCGAAAACTCTCGCTATTTCCCCTAGCGAACATATGTTCGAGGACTTAGCCTGCTCCCGAAGATGTACCGGGTAGACGACGACACGATCGAAAGGAGCTGGCGCCAGCTCGGGGTATACAGGGAGCGCTATCCGATCGAGCATCTACTCCAGGGAATCGAGAGTCTCGAGCGATCGATCGACCGGAGGCGCTCACGACGAGCAGCCCTGCAGCGTCGTCTCGACGAGCTGGAACGCCAGACGACGGCGGTCCGCAGCGAACTTCGTGGAGTCGAAGCGGAGATCGGTGGCAGTCTGGCGACGGGCGCCCTACTGATCGACGACATCCTCGAGCGGGTGAAGCGGGACAATTCCGAAGGATGGTCGCCCACCCCCGTACGCGGATTCAGAGTGTGGAGCATCCGGGACAACGCCATTTTCGGCAATCAGACCCAATGGCAGGCCCCCACCCTTTCGGGCCGCTGCCTGCGACAAGTCCCCGGCGAGGACATCCCCCACTCCATGGCGCGGTGCGGGCCACCGGCCTGTGGGATCTATGCAGTCAAAGACCTGGACATGTTCCCGTCCGATGTCGCAACGAGTCAGATCAATCACACCGTCGTCGGCGTGGTGGCCATGGCAGGCAAAGTCGTGGAGCATCAGCTCGGCTATCGCGCCCAACGCGCCACGACCGTGGCCGCCGTCGCATTCGACGATCGTCGTCGAGTCTTCCTCCGGCAGCCCCAAGAGATCGATGAGCTCTTCACAGACCCGGACGCGACCATCGCACGACTGACTAACCATGCGGATCCGAGCCCGACACAGGCGCGGGAACTCCTCGAGTTCGCCCTACTGGAGAATGATCCATGGACCTAGGCAAAGAGCTGCGAGTGATCGAGATCGAGGAGGAGGCGTTGGAGCTGATGCCAGTGGAGGCCGACATCGCCGACACCGGATCCAGAGCCACCGCGGACAGCGAGCAGGACTAGACCTACTGGTCGGCTGCCTCCAGCTCCGCCATCTCCTTCTCGAAGTCGGCCGCGCCCTGGAATTCCTTGTAGACGGAGGCGTATCTGAGGTAGGCGACTTCGTCGAGATCGCGCAAGTGGTCGAGGACGAGCCGACCGATGTCCTCCGACGACATCTGCGGCCCGGCGGCACGGACCGTTTCCTCGATGCCGTCCACGACACTCTCCACATCGGAGCCGGAGACAGGTCGGTCGGCCAGGGCCGCCGAGATGCCTGACGCCAGCTTCGCCGGCGAAAACGGTTCTACACGGCCCGAGCGCTTCGACACCATCAACTGGGGCTCGAGACGCTCATAGGTGGTGAACCGATTGCCGCAGACCTCACACTCACGACGCCGTCGGATGGTCGAGCCGTTTTCGGCCGGACGGCTATCGATCACGCGATTGTCGGTGGCGCCACACGAGGGGCAGAGCATCGCCCCAGGGTACCGCTGTTTCGGGATCTCGGTCAGGGTACGGGGATCTGCAAAACCTGACCGGGCTGAAGTGAGCTGCTCTGGATGCCGCTCAGCTCCTTGATCTCCCGGATCAAGGGACGGACATCGGTCGCCGCACCCACATGGTCCGAGGCGATGTCCCAGAGCGTGTCGCCTTGCGCCACCACGTACTCGATGCTGGGACCGGGCACTTCTTCGGCGTCGGCCGCCCCTCCGATCAGGAGAAAGACTGCGCAGACGGTTGCAAGGAGCACGGACAGCTGAACGGAAAGCTGTGATCGTGTCATCTGCATGTCTCCCTCCTGATCGGGCCCGCTTTGGTTGCTGGATGACGTTCGACAGAACCGAACGTGCGTTCGACACTTTACCGAACAGATGTTCGATGTCAAGACGAAATCATCCATGGGCATAGGATGACATTCGTGACCGACAGATTCGAAGGGTTCGGACAACCCCGGGCGGTCACATGCGTCCTGAGAGATGGACCCTCCGGTCGGCAGGTGTTGGTGTTCGACCACCCAATCGCCGGCACCCAGGTCCCCAAGGGGAGGATCGAACCCACCCGGCCACGGGCCGGAGCGTGCACGAACAGTGGGATTGCTGGCTGTTCGAAATGGCTCATCCGACTCGTCGAACATGGACCCACCTCGCAGAGGAAGAGAACGAGGTGTTCTCCTATCGATGGGTGACGGTCGACCACAACCTCAGCAGAGAGGTGCACCCGCACTCGTCGGCGTCGCCAACGCGATCGAACAAATGTTTGGTCCGGGGCTCGATGAGGGCTAGCCTGGCGAACATCCGTTCGAGGAGGAGTCACCAGTGCTGACCGAGAGACAACAGCAGGTTCTCGATTACATCAAGAGAACCGTCGCAGAGCGAGGCTACCCGCCGGCCGTCCGTGAGATCGGAGACGCAGTCGGGCTCAGCTCACCGTCGTCGGTACATGCACAACTCAACTCGTTGGTCCAGGCGGGCATGATAAAGAAAGACCCCTCCAAGCCTCGAGCGATCATGGTCATGGATGAGACGCCCACGCCGGCGGCCCCGGTCGAGGACAGACGCACCCGCGATGTGCCCCTGTTGGGTCGGATCGCCGCAGGCACGCCGATCCTGGCCGCCGAGCAGGTCGACGAGTACCTGGCGCTCCCGACCGAGTTGGTCGGAGACGGGCCGGTCTTCCTACTCGAAGTGAAAGGAGACTCGATGATCGACGCCGGTATCCATGAAGGAGACCTGGTCGCCATCCACAAACAGCCCGATGCCCGGGACGGCGAGATCGTGGCCGCCCTGATCGACGGTGAGGAAGCGACCGTCAAGCGGCTGCAACGGCGCGATGGGAAAGTCTTCCTCCACTCGGAGAATCCGGCCTACGAGCCCATGGTCTTCACCGACGGGGTGGAACTGATCGGAAAAGTCGTCAGCGTTCTCCGACGCTACCCCTGAACGAATACTCGGCGGGGCCGATGATCCATGCTGCCCCGTCGCGGAAGTCGACGCTTGCATGCCCTCCCCTGACGGTTATGGGGACCGGAGTGTCGAGCTCGAACCGCTGAATCGCGATCGCGGCCACGGCGACCATCCCGGTGCCACAGGCAAGGGTCTCCCCCACTCCCCTCTCCCAAACACGCATGTCCACCGTCCCATCGACCACCCGGGCGAACTCGATATTGGCCCCATCGGGAAACTCGGCCTGCAGCTCCCCACCGACCCCGGCGACATCAACTAGCTCGGGGTCGTCGACAAACGTGACCGCGTGAGGATTGCCGACCTCCACGAGCTCGAATTCGAAGTCATCGTGTCGGAGACCGCCATTGATCGTCGGCCTGCCCAGCTCTGCCTCCACACTGTCCTCCAGGACCCGCACCCCCCGCTCACCGACCGGGGTTCGCACACTGAAGTTCCGATCCATCGACCAGCCCTTGTCGTATGCGTAACGAGCGACACAACGCAGGCCGTTGCCACACATCTCGGCGGGGCTCCCATCGGCGTTCCAGTACTCCATGCGGACCGGATCGTCCTTGGTCGCCACGAGGACGCCATCGGCTCCGATCCCGAAGCGACGATCGCAGAGCGCGCTGATTTCGGAGACTGACAGTTGCAGGGGTCCCTCGAACACGACGAAGTCGTTCCCCAGGCCCTGCATCTTCGTGAACTGGAACGATCTCATTCGAAGATCTCCATGGCTCTCTCGACACGCTCCGACTCGTCGTCGACCCAGGGTATCCAACGGATGCGGGGATCTCGCTGAAACCAGGTCCGTTGCCGCTTGGCCAGTTTCCGAGTGTTTCGTCGGATCGCGGCGAAAGACTCCTCCAGACTGCACCGACTCTCCAGGTAGTCGACTATCTCGCGGTAGCCGACCGCAGAGCCGGCGGTACGCCCAAATCGGCCGCGAAGCGTGGCTACCTCCTCGACGAGACCCCCGGATCGCATCTCTCCGAGCCTCCTACCGATGCGCTCGTCTGTGGCACCGCCTGGGTCGACACCCACTGCATCGAACTCGACCTGGGGAACGTATCTCCTCAGCTCCTCGGCCTCGGCCGAAGCGGCCCGGGCCGAGGGGGACTCGCCGGTCAATCGGAAGATCTCGACGGCCCTGATCACTCGTCGTCTGTTCGCCAGGTCGACATGGGAGCCGGCCTCGGGATCGACGCCGAGCAACTCGGACACCAGGACGTCGAGGTGCATATTCTCCAGTTCACGGCGAATGCTCGCGTCGGTGGGGGCGAAACTCATCGGATCGACTAGAGCCCTGAAGTGGAGACCGGAGCCTCCCACGATGACGACGGGTGAGTCGGCGCCCCGGATGACTGCTCGGCCCATCGTCCGGAACTCTGCAACCGAGAACTCGTCTTCCGGTTCGACGACATCTACCAGATGGTGGACGATGCCGCGCCGTTCGAGCACCGTGGGCTTGGCGGTGCCGATGTCCATCCCCTTGTAGACCTGCATCGAGTCGACCGAGACGATCTCGGCCCCGACTCGCTCGGCGATCTCGATCGCCAACCCTGTCTTGCCCGAAGCCGTCGGTCCGAGAATGGCCAGGACTCGACTCAGATCACAGACCCCACGAGATGGTGCATTGCTGCGGTGTCGACTCGGACGTCGAGGAACGTGCCTGGAGCGTGCCGACCGTCGACATGTACCAGCTTCCCCGTACGCGTTCGCGTGGTGGCCACGTTGTCGTCCTTCTTTGAAGGCCCCTCTGACAACACTTCAACGGTCATACCGACCATCTCGGCATTGCGCTCGGCGGAGATGCGGTTCTGGGTCTCGACCAGACGATTGAAGCGCTCTTGGACGACCTCGGGG
>JBAPYG010000318.1:0-1566 GCA_049284615.1 Acidimicrobiia bacterium | reverse complement strand
CGACCGCACCAGGTTGCCGTCCGCGGGAGTGATCGGGCGAACCCGTGCCCCACCCCCGTCACGAAGGACGATGTCGAGCTCGTACTCCGACGGATACTCAGCCATGTTTGATCATCCCCATCCCAGGGAACTTAACGACCCTGCACAGGGTAGAAACCGCCGCCAATGTGGGTTGGCTCCCATTACGGAGCCATTACCATGCGTGGGCGGGGTCGACAGAAGGGACTTGTCTCCAGATATCGAGACTTGGTCGGCCACCCGTGCCGTCGTGGGACCCGGGCTCGGTTCCTCTCCCCTCCCCCACCCACCGGCCCGGGTCTCACGTCCTTTCCAGCGGAGGTATTGGCCATCGACTTCGGGCAGATCACGAGGACGAGCGACAGAGCCCGTCTCCTCGCCCTCGGCTTGGCACTGGCAGTCGTCGGGGTGACTGCTTGCTCCTCGTCCTCCGACGCGGTCACGGTGGAGTCGGATTCGGCGGGGATGACGGGCATGGAGACGAACATGGGGGACCCAGATGCAGTGCCCGCATACGACATCGCCGATGCAGACATTCGAGAGGGCGAGCTCGTCGTTCTCGACACCAGGCCCCCTGGGTACGACGGGGTGACCGGCCGTGCCTTCATGGCTCGCCACGCCGCGGGCACGACGGTCACCATCGAGATCTCGGGTCTCCAGCCAGGTGAAGAGTTCATAGCCCACGTGCACGAGGGCGCGTGCGCCGAGGCGGGTGGGGCACATTTCAAGTTCGAGGCCGGTGGGTCTGACATGCCTCCGAACGAGATCCATCTGTTGTTCACCTCTGCGAGTGACGGCACCGGATTCATGACCGCAGAGAACGAGGGCGTCGCCGGCGAGGATGCCAGGTCGGTGGTGGTCCATCCGCTGGATCTGATCGACAACAAGATCGCGTGCGCCGAGCTGTAACCGTCCTCGTCGCCACGGTCGCCGTCGCCGCTATTCCCGTGGCCGCGCTGGGCCACGAGGGTGGGATCAGTGATGCCAGGCCGCGCCCCGGCGCGCTGGTCGGGGGCACCTTGACCAAGGTGCAGCTCCTGTTCGAACAAGACGTCCTGACACTCGATGGCGCCGTGGTCAGGGTGTTCGACCCGCTCGACGACGCGGTCGAGGTCCACACGCTGTCCCTACCGGTTTCCTCGCTTCTGGAGGCGGAGATAGCGCCACCATCCGACGTCGGCTCCTATCTCGTCGAATACGAAGTGGCATCGGTGAGCGGCCAGGTGCACACCGGGCGGTACGTGTTCCTTTTCGATCCCCTGGCCGAGCCGGTCGAGTTCTTTCCGTTGGACCGTTTCCAGCCGGGTTGGCCCATCCTCGTCCTGGTCGCGACGATCCTCGCTGCCTTCGCTTGCATCGTGGGGGCATGGCGCTCGGGAAGCGGGGAGCCCACGGTCGAACCAGGAGCCTTTCGCTCCCGGTATCGAAGTCGACGGCACACGAGCTCAGACCGGATCTCCGGCGGCGTCAGGACCCGGGGCCCGCATCCCTGACCCATATGGACAGCGCCCGTGGGGCGACGGTCCTCTCCACCGTTCTCTCCAGATC
>JBAPYG010000317.1:0-2408 GCA_049284615.1 Acidimicrobiia bacterium | reverse complement strand
GTGCCAAAAGTCACATGGGGGTTCGGGTTTCGGCTGAGATCGAAATTGAACGGATCGTGGAACACGTCTTCGTCGTAGTTGGCCGACGTGTACCACATGACGACACGGTCGCCGGCTGAAACGGGGGTGTCCCGAATCGTGGTGTCCCCGACCGCCGTCCTCCGAAAGTGCATGGTCACACTCGATGCCCGGAGGATCTCCTCGGTCGCCAGATTGGAGCGACCGGCCAGGTCTGACCTCCACCAGTCGAGTTGGCCACGGGCCCGATCGAGGTAGACGAGCCCGTGACTGATGGTGTGTCGGGTCGTCTCGTTCCCGGCGACCATCATCAGCGTGAAGAAGTTCTTGAACTCGAGGTCGGTCAGAGGCTCACCGTCTGGCTCGGCGGTGAGCAGTGTGGTGATGATGTCGTCGCGAGGACTGCGACGACGCTCCAACGCGATTCCCTCCGCGTACCGAAACACGTCGAGCGCGGCGGGTGAGCGAAAAGGGAGAAGCCGATATTCCTCGGTGTCGACCTTGTCGATGATCACCGGGGTGTACTCCGGGTCGGCGTTGGAGATCATCTGATCGCCCCAGGCGACCATTTGGCCGGCGTCGGACTCAGGAATCCCGAGAAGACGGCACAGCATTCGAATCGGCAGCTCACGTGCGATCTCAGTCACGAAGTCGAATTCCCCGAGCGGGAGGACGCCGTCGAGCACCACGCCGACGAGTCTCCTAAAGGCCTCTTCGTAGGTGGCGGTCACCCTCGGGGTGAATCCCGGCTGAACGAGCCGGCGCAATCGGGTGTGGTCGGGTGGGTCGAACTCCATCATCGAGCGACGGGCTTCGAGCTCTTCGGGATCCATCTCTTCGATGCGGATCCCGCGCGCGGCCGTGAATCGGGCGTAATCACGGCTCACCTCGATCACATCGGCGTGCCTGGTCACCGCCCAGAATCCCGACCCGTCTTCATCGGTGACCCAGGCCACGGGGTCGACGGCGCGAAGACGCTGGAACGTGGCGTGGGGAAATCCGCCGACATAGGTGTCGTGGGCCGTGATCGAGATGTCGGGGTCGGAGGCACCCGAGTTGAGGGTCTCGGTGGGCATATCGCCCGAACTTAATGGGGGCCGGTCAAAGTCTGTATGCAACCCGAGGCACTACGTTTTCCCATAGTGGTTTCACCTGAAGGCACGTCCCCACCGGACCGGCCGCGGTCGGCGCGAAAAACCATCGCCCTCGGCGCCGGAGGGCTCGCCCTCGCCATCGGCGCCATCTCCCTCGGCGCCTTGACCGCTCCGCAACCGGAGGCGGTCGTCATCACGACCACGACGAGCACCACCACCACGGCCGTCGTGGAACGACCCATCGACATGGACAACTTCAGCATCGCCGAGATCGAGACGGGCACCCCTCTCGACTGGAGACGGGTCGAGACGGTCGTCGAGGGGTTCCCGGTGGGTCTCCTACGGGAGGACGGCTGGCTCTACCTCTTCGCCACTGATGTCCCGAGTTTCACTGCTTCGGATCGCGGTGGCCTCGTCGCCTGGCGATCCGAGGATGGGCTCGAGTGGGAGAAGCTGGGTCAGGTGATCGACAGGAGTCAACAGATCACCCAGGTCAGGACGACACCACAGGGGCTCGTAGCCTTCGGTTCAGATCATGACAGTCGCAGTCTGGTGGTGTGGCGGTCCGACGACGCCATTTCCTGGGAACCCGACCCGATTGCGATCGGGGAAGTCGCCAGTGCAGTCACGATCTACGCTCAGGCGGTGGGGGGCAACGAGCAGGTCCTGGTCGTCAGTGCCAGTCTCCAATTCGACGTGTCGCGGCTGGTCGCGGACAAACTGGAAGACCAGATAGGTGATCGGATCGATCTGTCCAGATACGGGTGGAGCACCGACCTCGTCGACGACGAGTACATCTTCCAGCTTTGGGGGCCGGTCGGGTTCCCCCTGTTCGAGACGACGGCGACCGAGCTCGATCTCAGCGAGGCAGAGCTTGACGCATTGAACGACTCCTACCGCGGCGGGAACGAAAGCAACCGATTGTGGGCATCCACCGCTGGGGGCGAGTGGCAACCGATCGAGTTGCCGAATTCGGTTTGGGTCGACTCCATCTCTGCCGACGCGTCCGGCGAGATAGTCGTCGTTGGCTCGGGCAACCAGGGCCCGAAGACGTGGACATCGGACGACGGCCTCATCTGGGAGGAAGCATCATCGAGCCGTCGTCCCTACGTCGTCGAGCAATGGAACGACCGTCTGGTCGGACCGAGCATGAACGGCGGGGCCAGGTTCCTGGTATCGGATGATGGTCGCGACTGGGTCGAGCTCGGCCCAGACGACACCTTCCCCCTGCCGATTCAATGGAACATCCAGTCGATCGGCGCAGGTCCGGGCGGGATCATCGCCAGTGTGTGGGGC
>JBAPYG010000316.1:0-2869 GCA_049284615.1 Acidimicrobiia bacterium | reverse complement strand
GGCCGGGCCCGGCCCGGGGATGGGGCGGGTCACCCCTCCATCAACAGGTCCGAGTACTGGTCGCGAACGACTTTCTTGTCGAACTTCCCGGTGCCCGTCTTCGGGATCTCGTCGACGAACACGATCTCGTCGGGCAGCCACCATTTGGCAACACGGCTGGACAGATGCTCGATCAGCTCCTCCGAGGTGACCTCGGCACCATCGGCGATTACCACGAAGGCCGCCGGTCGCTCTTGCCACTTGACGTGCTTCAGCCCCACCACGGTGGCCTCGGCGACGGCAGGATGGGCCATGAGCTCGTTCTCGACGTCGAGCGAGCTGATCCACTCCCCGCCCGACTTGATGACGTCCTTGGCCCGATCGGTGATCCGGATGTAGCCCTCAGGTGTGATCTTGCACACGTCCCCGGTGCGGAGCCAACCGTCCTCGAACGATTGCGGCGTGCGGTCGTCCTTGTAGTACTCGGCGGCGATCCACGGGCCGCGGATCAGCAACTCGCCGAACGCCTCCCCGTCGTGGGGCAGCTCCTCTCCGACCTCGTCGACGATCTTGACCTGGAGACCCGAGGTCGGGATCCCCGCCGTCTCCAGACGATCGAGCTGGTCCTCGAGTGGCCATTCCTCCATGTGCGGCTTGAGATAGGCCATCGACGCCACCGGGTTGGTCTCGGTCATCCCCCAACCCTGCACGACCCGGATGCCACGATCGGTCCAATACGCCTCGATCATCGAGCGGGGCACGGCCGATCCCCCACACAGAAACGCCCGTATGGACGAGACATCGACCTCCGGATGAGCGTCGAGGTATTGCTTGATGCCCAGCCAGACGGTGGGGACACCGGCACTGAAGGTGACTCCCTCACTCGTGAACAGGTTGACCAGCCCCTCAGCAGAGAGATCGGGCCCCGGGTAGGTGAGCTTGGCGCCCTTTGCGGTCGCCATGAAGGGGTAGCCCCAGGCCGAGGCGTGGAACATGGGCACCACCGGCAGGACGTTGTCGGTTGGCTCGATGGCGAAGTTGGCCAGGTTCGAGATCGTGTGCATGTAGGTGGAGCGCTGGGTGTAGGCGACTCCCTTCGGGTTGCCCGTGGTCCCCGACGTGTAACAGAACATCATCGGGGAGCGCTCGTCGAGCAGAGGCCAGGTGCCATGCTCGGGCTGACCTGCGATCAGGTCTTCATAAGCCACAGAGCCGGGGATGGCGTCGCTGGGCTCGGGCCCCATCACGACGAAAGTCTCCACGGTCTCGAATTGATCGACCAGTGGTGCGATCAGGGGCACGAGGTTGGGGTCGACGAACATCGCCTTGTCCTCAGCGTGGTTGACGATGTAGACGATCTGCTCGCCGAAGAGGCGGATGTTGATGGTGTGACAGACCCGGCCCGTGTTGGCCGTGGCCCAGTAGAGCTCGTGGTGACGGTGGTTGTTCCAGGCGAAGGTCCCGACGGCGTCGCCCTGGCCGATTCCCAACTCGGCGAACGCCGAGGCCAGCCTTCTGATCCGACTGTCGATCTGCCCATAGGTCCAACGCGTGATCGAGCGGTCGGCCTCGACCGAGACGACCTCCTGATCGGGGTATATCCACACCGCGTGGTCGTACAACGTCGACAGGAGGAGGGGAAAGTCGTCCTGCATATGCATCAGTGGCCACCTCCAAGCAGCTTGGTCTTCTCGCTGGCGAACTCGGCGTCGGTGAGCTTGCCCTGGTCGTGCAGTCTGGCGAGCCGCTCCAACCGGGAGAGCGACGAGTCGTCCGGCTCGACGCCGGGGGAGCCCCCGTCGCCGGAGTCTGCCCCATGCATCCTCAGCTCACGCATCCGGTATATGAGGGATTGAACGGCCTCGGGTTTGGGGATGTCCCTGTAGCGGGTCTGGCCGTGTGTGCCCGCCGACTCCACCATCAGGTCCCCGGTGCCGAAGATCCTCTCGAAGATCGTCTGGTTGAAAGCCACGTTCTGAATGACCTCCAGCGGGATCTCGGTCCCACTCTTCCCTATGAAGCCGGCCCTGTAGATGAGACGCTCGTTGGTGACGACGTGGAGGGTGCTGGCCCAGGTGACCAGCCCCCGGATGACGAGGAGGACAACAAGCCCTGCGATCACGGCGTAGACCCAGGTCGGGAGGTCGAAGATCGCCACCGCGATGGCGGCTGCGATGCCGACCAGCAAGATTATCCCCTCGCGGAGTATCCCCGACCAGTGCGGTCTGAACTCGGTCTCGACGACCTCACCTTCGCTGAGGAGACGTTTCGGGTATCCCATCACCTGAACACTAATGAGCGACGTGCCTGCTTTCTCGAGAGAGCTCGTGCCATATATGGCACCCACTACCTGAGGTTCGCAGGCCCGGACGCGAGAAACCCCGAGGGAGCCGTGGCCGAAGCCTCAACCCTCTCGGGGCTCTCAGTCCAAACGGGGTCGGGCCGGGGACCCAACTCCGTCCGGGAGTCGCAGTAGGACGAGTCCCACTGCGGTGTGATTCGTGAGAATCACTTGGCACTGGTCTCACGACCTGGCCTCCAACCGACCTCTCGGTCGCTTGTGACCGACCCTCTCGGGCCTGCCTCCGGCAGACCTCTCAATCTGCCCTGGTCTTCACCGCTCGACGATCCCGAGGGATCCCCGTCCGGGCTCCGACCAAACCTTCCGCTCCAGTTTCCCGGGACTTCCAGCCGACCCTCGAACCGGCAAGCCGGCCCTCCGGTCCGACCAGTCCGACGGTTACCCGCCGTGTCGGTCGCCGTCGTCGGGTTTCCCCGTCGACGTGGCGGGAAAAGTAGACCAACCCCCGGAGGCTGACAAGTTGAAAGCCTCTTTGTTTTTCGCGATCGGTGGATCAGTTTTCGCGAAGGAGGGCCGGGTGCCGTTGGA
>JBAPYG010000315.1:0-9092 GCA_049284615.1 Acidimicrobiia bacterium | reverse complement strand
CCTCGGGATCGTCGTCGTCGTGGTGATCTGGCTGGTCGCCGCCTACAACGGGCTGGTCGGCAGTCGGAATCGGGTCGACAATGGCTGGTCGCAGGTCGAGGTGCAGTTGAAGCGTCGCTACGACCTGATCCCGAACCTGGTGGAGACGGTCAAGGGCTACGCCGCCCACGAGCAGCAGACCTTCGAGAGGGTGATCCAGGCCCGCAACGCGGCTCAGGCAGCCAGCACGCCGGGGGAGCAGGCGGAGGCCGAGAACTTCCTCACGGGGGCTCTCCGCCAGCTGTTCGCCCTCGCCGAGGCTTATCCCGAGCTGAGGGCCTCGGAGAACTTCCAGCAGCTCCAGGCCGAGCTGGCCGAGACCGAGAACAAGATCGCCGTGAGCCGCCAGATCTACAACGACACCGTCCTGACCTACAACAACAAGGTCCAGCAGGTTCCGACCAATTTCGTGGCATCGATGTTCGGCTTCGACGTCAGGGAGTTCTTCGACGCCGGTGACGAGGCCCAGGAAGCTCCGACAGTCGAGTTCTGATCTTGAAACGCCTGGTCCGACTGCTGGCGGTCATCACCCTGGTGGCCCTTCCGGCGTTGCCGGCCATTGCCAAGTCGTATGAGATCGCCGATGCCGATGTCATCATCGAGGTCCAGCCCGACGGTTCGCTCCTGGTCACCGAATACCTCACCTACGACTTCAGCGGTTCGTTCACCGGCGCCTATAGAGACGTGCGGCTCCGCCCGGGTGAGACCTTCCAGTTCGTGTCCGTTGGTGACGAGACGACCACCTTCGCTCCAGGCGGTTGCGCCTTCCTCGGCTGCACGTCGCCGGCGGGGACCTATGGCCTCGACGAGCAGCCGGGGGCGGCTCGAGTCGTCTGGCACCACTCGTCGAACGACGAGCTCAGGACCTTCAAGCTCGTCTACCGGCTGGGTGGGCTGACCCGGGTGTACGACGATGTCGTCGATCTGAACTTCCAGGTGTGGGGTGACCAGTGGTCGGTGCGCGCCGATCATGTCACGGCAGAGGCACTGCTCCCCCCCGGCGCCGTCCCGGGCGAAGTTCGGGTGTTCGGGCATCCCTACGGCGTCGACGGCGAGACGTCACTGGGCGAAGACGGTGTCTCGCCGAGTCTGGTGGCCGAGAACGTCCCCGCCTATCAGTTCGTCGAGATGCGTGTGCTCTTTCCCCCGAGTCTCCTCTCCTCGACTTCCGGTGCCACCCTGATCCCGGGGAATGGCCTCGACACGATCCTCGACGAAGAGGGCCAGTTCGCCGAGGAAGCCAACGACGCCCGGGCGGCGGCGGGACGAGGCCTGGTCGTGGGTGCGATCGTGTTCATCGGTATGACGGCCGGAGTAGGGGGATTGGTCTATCTGCGCTACGGCAGGGAGCCCAACACCGGCTACGACCGTGAGTACGAGCAGGCCCCACCCAGTGAGCTCACCCCCGCCGAGGTGGGTGTCCTGGTCAGCCAGGGAGCCGTCAACGAGAAGCAGTTCACGGCGACCCTCTTCGACCTGATCCGGAGGGGGGTGGTCACCGCGGAGCCGGCACAGGTCACCAGGGCCACATGGGCCGGTCTGCGCAACGAGCAGATCACCGATCTGGTGCTCGGTCTCACCGACAACGAAGAGCCGTTGCGCGATTTCGAGCAGTCGGTGATGACCGTGCTGCAGCGGGCCCTCGAGTTGGGGCCAAGGCCCCTCCACGAGTTGAACGACGCGATCACCGACGATCGGGCGGCCAACGCCAAGACCTATCAGGTGTTCCGCGATCGGGCCCTGGCCGCAGTTCGCCGGGCCAACCTGCTCGACGACACGGGCCAGGGTGTCTCGTGGCTCGTCCGCATCGGTGCCATCGGGTTGGTCCTGCTCGGTCTCTGGTGGCTGCCGCGGATGATGGCGGATCGTCCCGGGGGCGCTGCGTTCTCCTTCCTGGTCCTCGCCGGTCTCATCGGCGGTGCCGTGATCCTCGTCATCATCCTCAGCTTCCGACGGGTCCGCACCAGACGGACCAAGGTGGGCGCTCTGGAGGCGGAGCGCTGGATCGCGTTCCGCGACTATCTCAAGGACTTCTCCCAGCTGGGTGAGGCGCCGTCGATCTCGCTCGCCCTGTGGGACCAGTTCCTCGTCTACGGCATCACTTTTGGGGTGGCCGAGAAGGTGCTGGAACAGGCGAGGATCTACGCCCCCGAGGAGCTCCACACGACGTCGAGCCTCTACTGGTATGGCGACTATGGCTACGGGGGCGGCCCCACCCAGAACGCATTCGTCGGGCTCGAGTCCGCCCTCTCCGGAGCCTTCACCCCGCCCTCGTCGAGCTCGGGCGGTGGCGGCGGCTTCTCCGGCGGTGGCGGCGGTGGTGGTGGCGGTGGTGGCGGCGGGGCCTGGTAGTGGCGTTGCTATAGCAAGAGGTCGTGGAAACCGAGACGCGATGCTATAGCAACGCCGGTTTCCTACACCGTGAGCAGGTAGAACGCCGAGAACTTGTTGTTGATCGGCTCGAGGGGTTGGAAGGTGGTGAACCCGGCGCGTCGGGCGTAGTCCTCTGCCATCTGGCGACCCCACGCCGCGCCGAGCCCGGCCCCACCGTGGGCCAGCGACTGCGTCATGCAGTGCATGGTCGAGATGCCATAGAACAACGCGCCCCGATCGCCGATGTTGTCCTCGAGGTTGCTGCTCAAGTTGGGCTCCATCATGAGGAACACGCCGTCATCCGCCAGTGACTCACGGATCCGGGTCAACCCGGCGAGCGGATCGATGAGGTCGTGGATCACGTCGAAAGCGGTCACCAGGTCGAATGGTGGGTCGAGGGGGATGCCCTCCACCGAGTACTCCCCGAACGTGACATTGTCGAGGCTGCCGCTCCGTCCCCTGGCCACGGCCAGGGACTCGGGCGAGACGTCGAATCCGAAGACGGTGGAGGCCGGGAACGCCTCGGCCATGAGGATGGCCGCGGTGCCGGCGCCACACCCGACATCCGCCACGGTCAGCCCGGCCTCGAGTCGATCGACGAGGCCGGGCACCGCTGCCAGCCATCGCGAGACCAGGAACACCCTCTGTGACGGTCCGTTGCCCCGATCGATACCCCGGATCAGCCCGTTGCCGAACTCCTCGAACCCGACGCCACCACCGTGCCTGGTGGCGTGGGCGATCCCATCGACCTGACTCATCGTCGACGGCACCATGTCGAGCCAGCCTCCCATGAAATACGGGCTCAGCTCGTCGGAGAGGAAGAGGGCGTGCTCGGCGGGAAGGGTGAAGACGCCGGTGCCCGGGTCGTACTCGACGGCTCCGGCCGCGGCCAGACCGGACATGATCTCCCTGACATAGCGGGCTTCGAGACCTGCGCCAGAGGCAATCTCGTCTGCCGTCCCCGACCGGTTCTCTCCGAGCCAGGTGAGTAGCCCGCATCGGTCGGCGACCGCTAGGAGCCCGATCGTCGTGGCCCCTGAGGCGTAGCCGACGAAACGGTCGAGGAAGGCTTCGATCCGATCGCGATCCATCTCGCTCAACCTACCGGGACGCCCTCTTTGAAAGTCCGGGACACGAGGTTGGTGCCCGGACGATATGGGATGTGTGCCGGGTCCGGGGCGTTCAGGACGACGAGGTCGCCCTTGGCTCCCGGTCTGACCACCCCAAGATCGTCGAGTCCCAGTGAAACGGCCCCGCCCCGGGTGGCGGCAGTGATCGCCTGGTCGACGGTCAACCCCATCTGCACG
This sequence comes from Acidimicrobiia bacterium, assembly GCA_049284615.1. Lineage (GTDB taxonomy): Bacteria > Actinomycetota > Acidimicrobiia > Spongiisociales > ZC4RG35 > JANQRA01. The sequence continues at coordinate 5,373 of JBAPYG010000315.1, read as the reverse complement.
ACGGCCAGCGAGATGACCGGCGCCAGCGACTCGAAGTAGGACGTCCCCGGATTGCAGTCGGTGGCCAGGGCGATGTTGCATCCGGCCGCGGCGAGCATCGGGCCGGGCGCCTGTGGCGAGCGCAGCGTATAAGACGCCCCGGGGACGAGGACCGCGCTGACCCCGGCGGCGGCGAGTGCAGCGGCGTCGTCCTCGGTGACGTGGTCGAGATGATCGGCCGAAGCGGCACCGATCTCTGCGGCCAGTGACGCTCCGCCCGAGTGGCCGAGCTGCTCGGCGTGGACCCGGGCCGTCATGCCATGTCCCGCAGCCGCGGTGAAGATCCTCCTGGCCTCGGAGACCGAGAAGACCCCGTTCTCCACGAACACGTCGCAGTAGTCGGCCAGACCCGAGATGGCCGGCAGCATGTCCTCGACGACGAGATCGATGTAACCCTCACGGTCCGACTCGAACTCGGGTGGGATCGAGTGCGCGCCCAGAAACGTGGTCTTGACCGTGACAGGGAGCTCGTCGCCGAGGCGCCGTGCCACACGCAGTGTGAGGACCTCGGTTTCGAGGTCCAGCCCGTAGCCCGACTTGATCTCGACCGTGGTGGTCCCCGTGGCGATCATGCGACCGAGCCGCTCGGCGGCCAGGCGGAAGAGCGTCTCCTCGTCTTCCGCTCGTGTGGCTGCGACGGTGGAGAGGATCCCCCCACCGGCCGCGGCGATCTCGGCGTAGGAGGCCCCGGAGAGACGACGGGCGAACTCGTCCGAGCGATCACCGGCGAACACCAGGTGGGTGTGTGCGTCGACGAACCCCGGAATCACGGCGCCGCCCCCGCAGTCGAAGATCTCCCCTGTCTGGTCGGGCGCATCGGCGACGGGGCCGGCGTAGGTCACCACACCGTCCTCGACCGCAACCACCGCGTCTGCGAGTGGCGGCCCGTCATTGGTGGTGAGATGGCCGATCCCCGTGAGGAAGACGTCCGACATCACACCATCCCGGCTATCGCTCCGCTTTCGATCAGGGCGCTGACGGCTGCGATGTCGGCCGCGGGCGGGCGGTCACCGGTCAGCGGATCGACGTGCTCTCGAACCAGGGCGACGATGCCTCCCGTCCCTTCGGCGGGCCTCAGAGGGGAGCGATGCTCGATGCCGGTCACCGCGCACAGGATCTCGATCGCCAGGACCTGACGGACGTTGTCGATGACCGTCAGCAGCTTCCGCCCTGCTCCCCACCCCATCGAGACGTGGTCTTCCTGACCTCCCGAAGTCGGGATGCTGTCCACCGAAGCCGGATGTGCCAGCATCTTGTTCTCGGACACCAGCGCCGCCTGGACGTATTGGGTGATCATGTACCCGGACTCGACGCCCGGGTTGACCGCGAGGAAGGCAGGGAGCCCTTGGGACCGGGTGGGGTCGAGTATCCGATCGGTCCTGCGCTCCGAGATGGAGGCCAGCTCCGCGACCGCGATGGTTGCGAAGTCCAGGGCGAAGGCGAGTGGCTGGCCGTGGAAGTTGCCCCCGGAGATCACCTCACCGGTTTCCGGGAAGACGATGGGGTTGTCCACCACCGAAGCCATCTCGGTGGTGAGCACCCTCTCGAGATGGGTGAGGGTGTCGACGACGGCACCATGCACTTGAGGGGCGCATCGCAGCGAGTAGGCGTCCTGGACGGCGTGGTGGAAGTCGTCGCTGTGACTGGCGATGATGCCCGACCCGGCGATGAGCCGGGCGATGCGCGCCGCAGACCCGACCTGGCCCGGGTGGGGTCTCAGGGCATGGATCTCAGGGCGGAAGGGGCGGGCCGATCCGAACAGCGCTTCGACAGAGAGGGCGGCCGCAGCGTCGGCGGTGGCAGCGAGATTCATGGCGTGGTGATGGGCGATCGCCCCCATCGCCGCCATGCCCTCCGTGCCGTTGAGGAGACTGAGCCCCTCCTTGGTCAGCAGTCGCACCGCCTCGAGATCGGATTCCGAGGTGGGGCGGATCTGTCCGCCCTGGCGGATGGACCCCTCACCGATGAGCGGCAGGGCGAGGTGCGCGAATGGTGCGAGGTCGCCCGAGGCGCCCACCGAGCCCTGGGAGGGGATGACGGGGAGGAGATCGCTCGAGAGCAGCTCCAACAGCTTCCGTACGATGACCGGGCGCACCCCGGAGTGCCCTTGGGCGAGGGTGCGGGCACGCAGGAGCAGCATGGCCCGGACCACCTCGTCCGGCATCGGGTTGCCGACGCCGGTGGCATGAGAGCGCAGCAGGTTGTACTGAAGCGCCTCGGTCTCTGCCCTGCCAATGTGGGTGGTGGACAGGGCGCCAAAGCCGGTGGTTATCCCGTAGACGATCTCGTCGGACGTCACCGCCTCGTCTACCAGGGCGCGTGCGGGAGCCAGTCTCTCGTCGAGATCGTCGGCCGGCTGTGCCATGGCCTTGCCCAGCGCCACGGCCGCCACTTGCTGTGGGCTGAGTGGGCCCCCGTCGATGATGACAGTCTCCACGTCCGGGGACGGTAGTAACCCGGGGTCCTGTCGTGGTGGCGCCCCTTCGGGTCAGAGCGAGACCCCACTAGCTTGCCGTCATGCCCACGACACAGAAGATTCGCTATTCGGATTGCGACCCACAGGGCATCGTGTTCAACGGGAATTACGCCCGCTACTGGGACGATGCGCTGACCGACTGGTTCGAGGATGCCGGCTACGGCGGCATGGACATGGGTGGGCACGGGGTCGATGTGGTGGCGGCTCGCCTGGAGATCGACTTCAAGGCCCCGGCCGCTCTCGGGGACGTTCTGGAGACGACGTTGGGCATCGAGCGCTTTGGAGATACCTCGATGACCGTGTCGTTCTCGACACGGCGAGGGGACGGCACGATGGTGGCGGAGGGTCGAGAGGTCATAGTGTTCGTCGACGCCGAGAGCTTTCGCCCCGTGACCGTTCCCGGGCCCATACGAGAGGGCCTGACTGCGGAATCTCGATGATCACTCCTATGTTGACACCGGCATGAGAGACCTCACCCCATTGCTCGCAGAGCCGGGCACCTCGATCGCCGTGATCGGGGCAACCGACCACCCGGGCAAGTACGGGGGGATCATCTACCGGGACATGAAGGCAAAGGGCTTCCCGGTCTTCGCCGTGAACCCGTATCGGGGCTCCGTCGACGGCGACCCGTGTTGGCCGACGGTCAGAGACCTGCCGGAGAAGCCGACGATCGCAGTTTTCGTGGTCCCAGCCAAACGAGGTCTGCGGGTCCTGGCGGACTGCGCCGAAGCCGGTGTCGAGAACATCTGGATCCAGCCAGGAGCCTTCTCTCCCGACCTCCGCAAGGCCTTGGAGAGCGGCCCCTTCAACTGGATCGCCGAGGCTTGCGTCATGGTCCGCGCCCGGGTTGCCGCGGTCTGAATCCCGCTGGTCGAAGCCCGGTCAGATGCGGCCTCGAAAGAGCTCGCGTGCGATGATGTTGCGCTGGATCTCCGAGGTGCCCTCGTAGATTCTCGGCGCCCGCACCTCCTTGTAGAGGTGGGCCAGCGTCGAGTCGGCCTCCAGCCCGCGGGCCCCGAGCACCTGGATGGCCACGTCCACCGTCTTCTGCGCGGTCTCGGTCGCCTGCAGCTTCGCCATCGCCGCCCGTCCGGTGAGCTCATCGCCGGCACCTTCGTCGTAGGCCCGCGCCGCGTCGTACACCAGATGGCGTGACGACTCGATGGCGACCTTGACGTCGGCCAATTGATGGGACACGCCCTGGAACCGGGAGATGGGCGTCCCGAACGCCTCTCGCCCGGTGGCGTGCTCCACGGCGATCCTGAGGGCGGCCTCGGCCATGCCCAGGGCAAAGGCACCGACACTGGGTCGGAACAGGTCGAGTGTCTCCATGGCAACCCGAAACCCATCGTCGACCTCGCCGAGGACGTTCTCCGCCGGCACGAACACGTCTGCGAACGACCAGCGCCCGATGGCATGTGGGGCGAGCATCGCGATCGGATCGCCGATGATCGCGTCGTCATCGATGGGAACGACGAAGGCCGTGACCCCTTTCGCGCCGGAGTCCGGGGTGGTGCGGGCGAAGACAGTGGCGACATCGGCATCCGGGGCATTCGAGATGTACGTCTTCTCCCCGGTGAGCCTGAAGCCATCGCCATCGGCCTCGGCGCGCAACGTCAACGCGGCCGCGTCTGAGCCCGCGCCCGGCTCGGTGAGGGCGAACGCCGCCACCGCCTGCCCGCTGCGGAGACTGGGGAGCCAGTCGGCCTTGACCCGATCGCCACCCCATCTCTGGATGGGCACGCCGCCCAGCCCCTGCAGGGCGAAGGCGGTCTCCGCCTCGGTGCAGACGCGGGCCAGGCCCTGGCGTATCTGACACAGGTCGGTGGCGGTGACCCCATCGGGGTCGAACAGCCTCTCCAGCATCCCGGCGGTCCCGAGCGCGGCGACCAGCTCGTGGTTGACCCGACCATGCGTCCCGGCCTCGGCAACGGGCAACAGCGTGTTGCCGAGTCTCTCTGCCTCGACGACGAGGGACTCAGACATCCCGCTCCGGTGCGGGGTGGGGCGGGCGCGAGACGTCGAGGAGATCGACCGATCCCGCTTGCCGTGTGCGGTCGCGATTCGGGTGCATCGGTGGCAACCTACCGTTGATCTCACCGGTGGCGAGGCCTGTCGCCTGCCTCGGAGTTACCCTGCCGTCGGTGAGCCCGTTCCGATCGAGTGCCCCGTTGACCGAAGACTGGGGTCATTTCCTCTTCGAAGTGGCCGACGGTGTCGCCACGGTCACTTTCGACCGGGCGGACAAGCTGAATGCGCTGACATTCGAGGTCTACGCCGACTTGCGTGATCTCCTCGTCGAGATCGAGCAACGCGCCGACGTGAGAGTCCTGGTCGTCACCGGATCGGGCAAGGGGTTCTGCTCGGGTGGGGATGTCGACGAGATCATCGGGCACCTCCTCGAGATGGACACCAGGAGCCTGCTCGAGTTCACCCGCATGACGGGGGCCGTGGTCGAGAACATGCGTCGTCTCCCGGTGCCGATCATCGCATCGGTCAATGGCGTGGCGGCCGGCGCGGGGTCGGTCATCGCCCTGGCCGCCGATCTGCGCCTCCTGGCCGCATCGGCGTCTTTCCACTTCCTGTTCACCAAGGTCGGCCTGGCCGGTGCCGACATGGGGTCGGCCTATCTCCTGCCGAGGGTGGTTGGGCTGGGCAGGGCCTCCGAGATCCTCCTCCTCGGCGAGAAGGTTGAGCCGTCACACGCCGTCGCCATCGGCCTGGCGTCCCGGGTGGTCGAGGACGACCGACTGGAGGGAGAGACCGCGGAGCTGGCCCGACGCCTCGCCGACGGGCCTGCTCTCGCCTATGGGGCAACGAAGATCCTCCTCGGCAGGGAGCTCGACATGGACCTCGGC
>JBAPYG010000314.1:0-1668 GCA_049284615.1 Acidimicrobiia bacterium | reverse complement strand
ATGTGGTGGCGTACATGACGATCATCGCAGTCGCGATCATGGCTCCGAACCGCCAATACTCGCCGGACCCTCCCGGGGCTCGTCCACTGTGAGCCTCTTGCTTCGATTGATGTGTCTCCGTGTCCATCATCGCTCCCTTCCCCGGCCATCTACCCCCGTGGCGGGGCGGGCAAACGGCTCGGACATGCACGACGGGTTTCGGGAGGGGACACAGGACCTTCGGCTGCGACTGATACGCTCCCCACGCCGTCTGCACAGACCGACGAAGGCAGGGAGACTCTCGTGCCGAACATGACCGACTACGAGGAGACGAGAAGGTCCTTCACTCTCGAGGTCCCGGAGCGGTTCAACGCCGCAGCCGACATCGTGGACACCCGCGCTCAGAGCGAGCCTTCCCGTCTCGCACTGCGAATGGTCTCACCCGATGGTCAGACCGCCACCGACTTCTCCTTCGCCGTCCTGAGGGCGCGCTCGAACCAAATGGCCCGACTTCTCACTCGGGTGGGCGTAGGCAAGGGTGACAGGATCTTTCTGATGCTTCCCCGGGTAATCGGTTGGTACGACACCGTGCTCGGCTCGGTGAAGCTGGGGGCGATCCCCATGCCGGCGACGACACAACTGAAGGGCAAGGACATCGTCTATAGGATCAACCGGGCCGGGGCTACGGTCGCCGTCACCGACCCCGACGGCGCCGCGGTTATCGACTCGGTCCGAGAGCAATGCCCCACCCTCGAGTCTCTGGTGGTGGTCGGCGGTGAGGTCGACGGCTGGATCGACGGTGACGCCCGCGATGTCGAATCACCCGATGACGTTCCCGGCGATGTGACCTCATCTGACGACCCGATGCTCATCTACTTCACGTCGGGTACGACGGGGAACCCGAAGATGGTGCTGCACACTCAGGCCTCTTACGGGATCGGACATCAGATCACCGCACGGTTCTGGCAGGACCTCGGGCCCGACGACGTGTTCTGGGGTGTCTCCGACACGGGTTGGGCCAAGGCCGCGTGGTCGAAGCTCTTCGGGCAATGGGCGCTCGGTGCCGCGGTCCTGGCATGGAATGCGCAGGGGAAGCCAGACTTCGACCAGATGCTGCGGATGATCGTTGACCACGGGGTGACAGTCTTCTGCGCCCCACCGACCATCTACCGCAACTTCGTCACCAGGGACCTCTCCAAATTCGATTTCTCGAATCTAAGGCACTGTCTCGCCGCGGGAGAAGCCCTCAACCCTGAGACCTTCAACGCCTGGAAGGACGCTACCGGCACCGAGATCCACGACGGGTACGGACAGACAGAGACCGTGAATCTGTTGGCCAACTACCCCTGTCTGCCCAAGAAGCCAGGAGCGCTGGGTAAACCGACCCCGGGTATGGACGTGGCTGTGGTCGACGCCGATGGCGAGCCGTTGGGGCCGGGAAACGAGGGCCAGATCGCAGTCAGAGTCAGACCACGACGGCCGGTGGGCCTGTTCGTCGAGTACTGGAAGGACCCCGAGGCGACGGCGGCAGCTCACATCGGCGACTGGTATCTCACCGGAGACCGGGCGAGGGTCGATGAGGACGGGTACTTCTGGTTCATCTCCCGTGCGGACGATGTGATCATCTCCGCCGGCTATCGCATCGGTCCGTTCGAAGTCGAGTCGGTGATCATGGAGCACCCTGCGGTC
>JBAPYG010000313.1:0-1861 GCA_049284615.1 Acidimicrobiia bacterium | reverse complement strand
CCTTTCCACACGTGACGCATGTGAACAAGGACCGTTATCCGATCTTCTCGAAGACAGACGCGAACTGTGGGCTCTTGAAAAGGCTGAACTCCCTACTCACCTCGCGCATGCCGAGAGGCTCGACCATCTCGCGGAGCTTGGAGGGCCAGAGTTTCTGGCAATGAACCCCGCGCGCCTTGAACGGGGTGCCGTACAGGATGATCGAGGTCGGTATCGCATACAGGCCCATCACGGGCTCGGCTGGATAGATGAAGACCATCTCCCCACCCGACCTGAGGACCCGGGCCATCTCGGCCAGCGCCTCTTCGAGGCGAGGGATGTGCTCGATGGCATGGACGGAGACGATGTAGTCGAAGGATTCATCCTCGAACTCGAGGTGCTCGGCGAACATCTGGCGGACGAGGCCGTTCGCACCCGCCAACTCGGCGGCCTTGGGGTTGGCGTCGATGCCAACGATGTCGAGACCACGTTCCGCCAACGCCCGCGTCAGATGACCCTGCCCACACCCGATCTCGAGCACGCGGGCAGCGGTGGGCATGGCGACGAGCCGGTCGATTCTCTTCAGGTGGGACGAATCCCAGCGATTGACGCTCGCATACTTGAGTGAGTCGTATGTTGTCATGGATGCCGGCCAGGTTATTGCATCGACTCGAGGTGCGTTGCAACACTGAAGTCGAGGATCCGAGGGCCCTGCTCGGTGAGCGCGACGTGTGTGACCGAGGTGTTCGCAGGCGTGAAGAACGACTCGGAGTGGGTGTCCGTCGTCTTGGTGAGTGAAGAGACGTACGACCTGATCGCTCCGCCGTGGGCGACCGCCACCGTGGGACCCTCGCCGGCCGGAGTCAGCGCAGCTATCGCAGCGGCGATTCGGGCGGAGAGCTGGGCCCAAGTCTCACCGGTCGCACCGCGAGGGAGGTCGACGCCGTCCTCGTAGATCGTCTTCATGATGTCGGGCCAGCGCTCGGCGATCTCGGAGGTGGTGAGTCCCTCCCATTCCCCCATGTTGATCTCCATCAAGTCGTCGATCGGCGTGACTCCGTTCAATGCGACCCGGGAGGCGGTCGATGCGGCGCGTTTCAACGGGGAGCTGTAGACGGTGGGATAGCGCCCGTACCACTCCCCGAGCAGATCGGCCTGCTGGCTGCCCAGGTCGTCGAGGTCCCAGTCGCCTTGCCCCTGCCATCGGCCCTCGACGTTTGCCCTCGTCTGCCCGTGACGGATCAGGGAGAGAACGGAGTCCCCGGCTTCGAGATGGGCTCCGACGAGGCTCGAGTGCGGGCCGAGATGGCCGGTGTCGTTGAAGGAAGCCAGACGAGGTCGCCCGAATTGCCTCACGATCCGGGTGATTCCGGTGTTCGACGTGAACGCATGCACCCTGCGCCCTCTACCGGCCATGTGACGACGGAGAACCGACTGCATGAACCCACCGTGGGTCACGACAGCCACTCTCTCACCATCGGCCATGCGGTCGAAGACCCGATCCACGGCCGCCAGTGCCCTCTGCGACGCCTGGGTGAGGCTCTCGCCCTTCTCCCCCATCGGAGTCACCTTGTCGTCGAGGGCCCGGCGAAGACGCTCACCGTGCTTGTCTCTGACGTCGGCCACGGACATCCCTTCCCAGATCCCGAGGTCGATTTCGATGAACCCGTCGTCGGTGTCCACGTCATCGGAGAACGATTCGGCCGTCTTCACCGCGCGAGTGAGCGGCGAGGAGATGACGGCATCGAAATCCCAGGTCGAGAGTCTCTTGCCCAGCTGGTCGAGACTCTGTTCCCCGGCCTCGCTCAGACCTCCGTCTGTGCGCCCGTTCCAGACACCTGAGAGGTTTGCCTGCGACTCGGCGTGACGGATGAAGACGATC
>JBAPYG010000312.1:0-5418 GCA_049284615.1 Acidimicrobiia bacterium | reverse complement strand
GTGTTGGGCGAGGTCGACGAGCTGTGTGCGGGTGTCGACCAGACGATCGACCGACTGTCACGGACCCGAGCGCAGGTCTCCGCCGGTCTGGAGCGGCGGGTGTCGAACCTCGATCTCTCCGGCGCCGGCTCGGGCCTCGTCGATCCGGCACCACAAACCGGGTCGTCACGTGGGTTGCGTCGCTGGATGCGGCACGGGCGCCGACTCCCCGGGATGTCTAGTGGCGATGTCTCGTCGTTCGTGGCCACCGTCGAGGCCATGGTCCACCGAGATCTTCGGCTGTGGCTCGCCGAGGATTGGCCAGACGACATGCGTCGGCGGGTCGGCCCGGGTCGATGGATCCAGCCCGTTCTCCCTGTGCTGCGGATCGCGGTGGAGGGGTGGATCGATTTCGTCCGTCGCATGGCCATGGAATCCGATGACCGGAGCCGGGGGTTCGCCGAGTTGATCCTGGTGCGCGCCTCGGTCGGTGAAGACTTCGACGCAACCGCCGACCTCGTGTTGGGGCCCGATGCCGCGACCCTCGTGGAACGTGCCCGACGAGAGCTGGTCGGCCGTCTCGAGGTGGTCTACGCCCAGGTGTCGGCGCAGCTGCTCGACCTCATCGCAACCGGCATCGGCGATCCCGATCTCTCCGGGTTGCGATCGACCTCCGAATCGGTGAGGTCCGGACTCGCCTCAGTCGATGCATGACCGAGCTCCGGGTGTGGTCGAGAAGGCGGAGCTGGCTCTGGCGTCCTGCTCCGGGGTGGTTCCGCAGCGAGATCTGGAAGCCCTCGTCACGCGGCTGAAGACGATTCGAGCGCGGCTTTCCTATCCCCAGGACACGCTCGTCGTCGCACTCGCCGGTGGGACGGGCTCGGGGAAGTCCTCCCTGTTCAACGCGCTCGCCGCACAAGACCTGGTCGACGTGGGAGGTGTCCGCCCCACCACGAGTGAGCCGGCTGCCGCAGTACCGGTCGAGGCGGGCGCCGGCTTCGACGGCTTCCTCGACTTGCTCGGGATAGTGATCCGACACCGACATGAGACGGGCCCTTTCTGCTTCATCGATCTCCCCGACACCGACAGCGTGGAGCTGGCCCACCACCATCGCGTCGATCGTCTCCTCCCTGTCGTCGATGTCGTCGTGTGGGTGGTGGATCCCGAGAAATACCGCGATGCTCGTCTCCATCACGACTATCTCGCCCCGATGGCCGCACAGGGCCACCGTTTCGTGTTCGCGCTCAACCAGGTCGATCGGCTGGGTGCGTCGGACGCCGACAGGATCCTCGGGGACCTCCGCGCCGCCCTGATCGCCGACGGTCTCGCCGACCCCAGGATCGTCCCGATGGCCGCATCGCCGGTGGCGGGCCCGCCCGTAGGGGTCGACGACCTGACGTCGGTCCTGGGGATCATGGGCGGCGTCGGTGATCTCGTGACCACGAGCATGCTCGCCGACCTGGGCGAGGCGGCGCGCTCACTCGCCGATCAGGTCGGTGGTCCCATCGATTTCGACCGACGTGCCGATCGAGCGGTGGCTGTCGCATCCCAGCTCATGGCCGAGCTTGACACCGGTGGGGCGTCCTCTGGGCTGATGTCGTTCCTCGACGAGGTCGCCTCCGAAGTGGGAGGGCCGAGTGGCGAGCGGGTGACCCGTCTCACCGCCGATGTCCCGGCTCATGTCGAGCGGGTCGCCGCCGAGATCGGTCCCCCTCAGGTGGGTCGCCGCTGGTGGCGTCGGGCCCCGGCCCCCGCTCCCGACCCCGCCGCCGCCGCCGCCGGGCTGTCGGCCTCGGTCATTCGACCTGTGCGGGCCGTGTTGGCGAAACGGGCCGTCGCCCTGGCCTCCATCGCCGATCTGGCCGTCGAGGTGGAGAGTTTGCGTTGACCGTCGCCTCGTTAACCTGACCAGTTCATGTCCCTGCTGGCCCAGCAAGCCGCCAACCTGTCGATCGTTGGCCGAATCATCAGCTCCGGCGTGATTCTCGTCGTCGGTGCCCTGGTCTATTGGGGCGCCAACATCGCCGGAAGCCGATACGTGCGCCGCATGGAGTCCAAGGGTCTCGAGGCCGGGGCCCGGGCCAGGACCTTGTGGACCGTGTTGCGCCGGGTCGTCCTGTTGGCGCTGCTCATCCTGGTCATACTCTTCCTCTTCCTCACCTGGGGATGGAGCATCGCCCCGTTCGTGGCGGTGGGGACCGTGTTGGCGGCCGCCATCGGCTTTGGGGCGCAAGATCTGGTGAAGGACTTCCTGTCCGGGTTCTTCATCGTGATGGAAGATCAATTCCAGATCGGTGACACCGTCACCATCGCCGGTGTCACAGGCACCGTGGAGGACATCCAGCTTCGAGTGACGCTTCTGCGAGATCTCGAAGGCAACCTGCACTTCGTCCCCAACGGTCAGATCGTGGTCACGTCCAACTTCACCTCGAAGTACGCCCAACCGGTCATCGACGTCGGCGTCGCCTACGAGACCGATCTCGACCATGCCCTGCAGGTCTTCGAGGACGAGTTGGGCAGACTGGCCCATGACCCGGAGTACGCCCACCTGATCAGCGGTGAGCCGGAGGTCCTCGGCGTAAACGAGCTCGGCGACTCGGCGATCGTCCTGCGCGGGCGTCTGACCACCGGGGCCAACGAGAGGTGGATCGTGCGCCGCGAGGCTCTGAAGCGGGTCAAGAAGCGCTTCGACGAGGAAGGGATCTCGATTCCCTTCCCGCAAATCACGATCAACGAGAAGGCCTAGCCCCCGGCGATCACCCGCAGGGAGTCGGGCTCCCAGGTCACCGATCCAGCATCGACCATGCCCAGGCTCTCACCGTCGGCCTGTACCGGGACGGGTGGGTCTGCGGCCAGATCGAGGCTCTTGACGTGTGACCACACCTCGAAGCCCTCGATGGTGGCGAGGTCGCGGTGGCTGAGCGCACTGAAGAAGATATTGGGGATGCGACGTCTCTTCAGCCGCTCCAGGATCAGGGCCGACATCGGCTCGGGCTCGGCATCGCAGAACCGGAGGGCGATCTTGCCGAAGTACGTGTAGACCTCGCGGAACTGGATGAGAGCCGATGTGCCCCTGGTCTCGTGACCTTCGGTCTTGAAGTCCACGTGGGGCTTGGTCGACGGGAACTCCCTGATCCCCACGCCCAGAGCAGAGCGGGCGTAGTGGATCGACCCGAAGCGGTACTTCCTGTAGGGGTCGGAGTCGGCGACACGGACGACCTCGGCGTCGAGCCCGAATCCGCAGGCGAACACGGCATGGTGGATGGTCTCGGTCTCGCCGCGTTGGAGGGTGAGACGGGCGGTGCCGACCAGTCGGGGATCCGGGGCTTGACCGATCAGACGGGCCGCTCTCGTGTGTCTGGACGGGATGTCGAAGAGTCTGGCCACGACGTTCGTGGTGCCGGCCGGGATGATGCCGAGGGTCGTGGCAGTGCCCACCAATGCCTGGCTCACGTGGTGGACCATGCCGTCACCACCCATCGCCACCACCACATCCACTCCCCGGTCGGCGGCTTCGGCGGCGGCAGTGGTTGCCTCCGGCGCGGAGCCGGGCCAGATGGCCTCGACGTCGTGTGTCTTGGCCAACTCCGCCATCACGTCCCGGTGTGAGCCTCCGGTGAAGTGGGAGGCGACGGGGTTGGCGATGACTGCGAGTCGCTCCATTGCGCGTGGACGCTACAGATGTACGCTGGCCTACCGAATGCCCGAGCTCGTCGACAAACCCGCCGACACCGGTTCCGACGGTCTCTTCACCGTCGTCGCCGGCGAGGGCGACGGTGTGATGCTGGGGTTGGCCGCCGGGGACAGCGCCGGCGGGGCCTGGGAGCTCGGCTACTCGGCCGTGACCGAGCAGGCGACGCTCCTCGCCTATGGTCTGATCGTCTCCCGTTCGCTGCGCCCGGACGATCTGATCTCTGCTCTTCTCGAGATGGATGGTGCCCAGGAGGAGGAGCCGGTATTGCGTGCCGTCAGCCCCGAGCTCCGGGTCTGGCTCGACGGCGCCCGGAGCGGAGCTGCACTCCCCGGTGATGAGCCCTCGCTCGATGCCGCGGCGCGGGCCACGGTCCTCGGAGTCGCCCACCGACGTGACCCCGACCGTCTGATCGCGGATTCGATGGCTTTGGGACGTGTCTTTCACCTCGATGCCGGCACGGTGGTGTCCGGCGTCATGGCATCGGCCGCGGTCGCCGCCTCTTGTTTCGGGCAGTCGGGCCTCGACTTGGTGGCAGGTGTGGGCGAGTCGGTCTCAGCGGCACTGGCCGGCGTCTCCGGCCTCCGCGACGCCGAGCGTATGGGCGATCTGGAGGCCAGGGTGGTCGGTCTTCTCCCCGCGGTGGGTGTCACGACGGCGGACGAGGCACTGGAGCGAGCGGGCGGCGACCATGACGACCCGGTCCAGATGGTGCTGGCCGGCATCCTGCTCGCTGCCCCCGTGGCGCACCGTCATCACATCGCCATCGAGCAGGCGGCCCGTATCGGGGGGAGCCGTCTCGGCTCGATCGTGGGGGCCATCGTCGGCGCTCGTGTCGGCATAAGGGCCTGGCCATGGGCCTTCGCCAACGACACCTGGTTCGCCGAGATCGGGCGGCGCCTGGTGCGCGGGCCGGACGAGGTCCGCGACCTTCCCATTCCCTACGCGGTCGAGCAGCACCTCATGTCGGGTGGGCGTCCGGGGTTTCACTAGAGACCAAAGAGTCTCCCGGTGGCCAGTCCCTTCGCGCATCGTCGACCTTCCCGAGCAGCAGCCAGCCGACGAGGACGAAGGCGATGAGCGCTCCCATGGCGACCGTGCGTGGCAGACCCGCCGCATCGACGACCAGTGCCCAGACCAGGGGCCCGGCGATGGTGGCGAAACGCCCCACCGTCGCATAGAGGCCGTAGAACTCGCCGAGACGCCACGGTGGTGAGACACGGATCATCACCACCCGGTCCGCCGCCCAGGTGGCACCCAGCGCCACGCCCCCGAGCGGCCCGATCGCCCATGCGATGGAGGTGAGCCCGGTGATGGCCGCGACGATGCCCGACCCGATGGCGATGATCCAGATGACGAGCACGGCGCGCAGGACGCGAAGAGGCCCATAGCGCTCGATGGGCCGTCCGGCGCCGATCCCCCCGATGATGGCCACGGTGATGGCCACGCCCAGCAGGAGAGTGAAGGACTCACGATCGAGCCCCAACTCGTCGATCACGAAGATCGCCAGGAACCCACCGATCAGCGTGTTGATGGCGTCTGTGTAGAAGAAGCGGCCGATGAGGAACGGGACCACACCGTCGTAGGTGCGGGCTGCCTTCCAGGAGCGGACCAGCCCGGCGACTATGTCCCGCACGGTGGGTAGATCGGCGTTGGCCACACCCGGTCTCTCGTGGATGAAGAAGAACGAGGGCAGGGCGAACACGAGGAATGCCACGGCGATGAGGCGAAAGGCGCCGGGATAGCCC
>JBAPYG010000311.1:0-3945 GCA_049284615.1 Acidimicrobiia bacterium | reverse complement strand
GGACGTCGGCGCCGACGGCGAGTTGATAGCCGGATGTCCACTCCGAGGTCTGTTTGAAATTGGCATTTCCCAGCGCCGGCTCGTGGTCGGGGATGTAGGTGAGGACCGAGTCACCCTCGGTCAGACGATAGGCGAGGGTCGACCCGGGATGTGAGATGAGGTCGGCTTCGATCTCGATGGCACCCAATTCGAACGTGCCCGGGACCACATCGTGAAAAGTCACGTTCTCCAGGTCCCTGACACGCACCGGGAAGAGGGGAGGGGAGAGATAGCGAGCGATCCGCTCACGCAGCGTGCGGGTGGTGGAGACCGGGCCCCAAACGTGGACTTCGACGTCCGGGTCGAGCAGCGGCGGGTAGAACGGGAGGCCCTGGACATGGTCCATGTGGAGATGCGACAGCAGGATGTCGACCCGCGAATTCTCCTCTCCATCGGTCTGCAGGGCACGGATGCCGCTGCCTCCGTCGAGCACCAGTAGTTGTCCGCCACTGCAACGCAACTCCACTGCGGAGGTGTCTCCCCCGTAGTCGACGGTGTCGGCTCCGGACACGGCGATAGAGCCCCGTGTCCCCCAGAGGCGTGCTCTCAAGCCTCGATCTCCCAGAAGGTCGCGAACACCCCGACGAATCGCTGCGATTGCCCCTCGATGGGCAGCGCCGACACCGCGACGTCGCGCCAGACGCCATCGAGACCGCAATAGCGGATGTCCCGGTGGGAGGGCTGGTGCTTGGAGAGCGCGGCGATGATCGGGAACTCGGAATCGGGGATAACCTGCCCGTCGAGCGAGGTGATACGGAACATGTCGCCCAGTTGGTCGGCGTGAACCGGGCCAACGTCGTCGAAGCGGATGCCGAGGAGCTCCTCGGCTGGCTCGTTGTAATAGACGAGGTTCCCATCACTGTCCATCATCCAGATGGGGATGGTCAGGTAGCTGGCGACCTGGCGGAGCAAGATCATCTCCACGGGCTGCTGCACGCGCATCCCTACAAACTAACTCTCCGTCGAGCTGTTTGACAGTCGGGTCCTACGTTTAGTGGGTGCCTTGCGACATTTCGACGGTCGTCCAGTCAAGCCAGCTGCTACTGTGCTGGGCGAATAAATGGTGAGGGCCCGAGGCTTCGGGCGAAAGGGGTTGGGTCCCATGATTGGGAAGATCAGAACACGTCTTGCGCTGTTGGTAGCGCTGGCCGCATTGACCGCAGTACTCGTTCCGGCGACATTGGCGTTTGGATCACACGTCAGCGATCCGGTGGCCGGGAGTGGCCCGGAATACGTATTCCTTCAACTGGGGAATACGGATCAGGTGAGATTCGGCACGCAGTTTCAGCCGATCTCGACCAACAAGAACCGTTGCACTGTCGTTGGATTCGGTTCTCCGCAGCTCCTGATCGCGAAACCATTCGGAGGTGCTTTGGGTCACGTCGACAATTCGATAGGCGTGCAGAGCCAGGGTGACGGCAACGGCTCACCCTGCAGTTGGATCGAGGCTTCCGATGGTGAGGCGATTTCGCTGAAGCTCGGCAGTGCCATGTCCTCGTACCTGATGACCGCCGTGGATGTCGATCTCGAACTGAAGGGCAACGCCACAGTCGCAGTCACGTATTGGCACGATGGAACGCAGATCACCCAAGCCAATGACACATTCGACCCGATGAGCCCATCGGACGATGGTCCCGACTCAGGCGACCTCGACAACTGGCGCTATTTCCACCGTCCCACGGATGGCAGTGGGAAGCAGATATATTTCGATGAGGTCAAATTCACACCCGTGCAGGGGACGCTGTCCCTCGAGGGTGGCTCCGACGGCACCGACAATGGCCTGCTCGTGACGACCAACAACTGGAGCCAGTTCGAGGTGTACTCCGTGTTCGACGGGCAGATCACCTGTGGCGAGGACAACGGGATCATGATCTCGAATCCGGCGTTCCCCGCAACCGGCAGCGTCGTCATGCGTTCGCTCGACCTCGACGATGTCGCCGGCGGATATGACATCTCCTGCACCCAGAAGAAGAACTACAACGACTCGGTGGGTGAGGACTCCCTCGCATATCTTCCCGAGACCGGAGTCGGGGCCGCCCGCTACACGATCGTATTGACGATCCCACAGCAGCCGGTTGATTCCGACAACGGGTCCGGGGTGATCACCACCCTTCAGATGCAATACAGCGCTTTGGGTGACTTCACCGATCTCGTCGCTCTGGAGGCATGTGTTGGTCAGCCCGAGCTCAACTCCTCTGATGCTGAGTACGAGACGTTCTGGGAAGGCGATCTGTCAAGCTTCTTCCCCGGCGACGATACGGCGTGCTACTACAAGGTCGACCTGGCGCCGTCAGGTCTCCTCGAGGGCACCAACCGCGCAACCGAGACCTGGCACATCGCTTTCGAGGGCGACCCGGGATTCTCGTTCAGATAGGAGATAGCTCCCCGGCGACTATGCCGAGCCTCTGACGAAGCTCGGCCAAACGCTCTGGGTCCGCCGGTTCGGGCACAGCCCCGAGCCGGCGGGCCAACCCGTCGGCGATCTCCAGCAGATGGAGCTCCTCGAGTAGGTCGCCGGACTCGGCCGCCTCGGATATGGCGCCGTCGATTTCTTCCGAAGCTGCGAGATAGCGTTGAGCCGCCACCAGGGCGGCAATTCTCACACGAGTGACACCCGGAGAGCCAGGCGTCCCGGGATCGGATGTGAATTCGATCGCAGGCTCCGGGCCTTCCACGGCGAGTAGCGCCTCTGCGAGGGCCACTGCAGTCTCGTTGGTCCATTGGCCGTTTCCGCTCTTCTGGGCTTCGAAGAGCTTCCTCAAGGTGGACACGGTCGTGACCTCGGGCTGAGATGCGGTTTCCAGTCGGGCCCGTAACAACCTGACCAGGGGGAGGTAGTGGTCCGCTTGTGAGGCCTCGTAGACCCGACGCGCGTCCTCGAGTAGTGGCCCGGCCTCCGAGTATCTCCGTTGTCCGATCATGACCTCGGCGATGTTCGTCTTCGTGAGAGCCGCTTCGAGGATGTTCCCGGAGCGGTCGGCTGCTTCGAGGCTCTTCTGGTACCAATCGACTGCCCGATCCCAGTCGCCTTCGAAGTAGGCGAAGGCCCCGAGATTGTTCATCACGCCGACAGAGCGCTCCAGGAACCCGAGCCGCTCGTAGATCTCGATCGCTTGTGGTCCGACCTTCTCCCCTTCGACTCCGAGCATGAAATTCGCCCAATCGAGGACGCTGAAGGCGCGTGCCATCGCCTCATCGGCGCT
The DNA here is from genome assembly GCA_049284615.1 of Acidimicrobiia bacterium. Taxonomy (GTDB): domain Bacteria; phylum Actinomycetota; class Acidimicrobiia; order Spongiisociales; family ZC4RG35; genus JANQRA01. The sequence goes on along the minus strand of JBAPYG010000311.1, from coordinate 703 downwards.
TGCCTCTCGGGAAAGGGCAATTGCACGGTGCGCGGCTTTCGAGGCCTTCTCAGGGTCGCCCCCTGCGGCGTGGATACTCGACTCGAACGCGTCCAGCTGAGCCAACATGGCTCGATGATCCTCCTCGTCTGCCGACCCGAGCTCGTGCTTGCCGAGTGAGACGTTTCTCTTGGCTTGTGTCAGGTTCCCCGTGTTCATCCACGTGCCGGCGCGTCGCAGGTAGATGTCGGCTCGGGTGACCGAATCCAGGTGCCCAACCCGAAGGGCCTGGCTCAGAGCTTCCCGGGCCGTCTCCATCTCCCCGGCCAGCTCTCTCACTTCCCCGAGCTCGATCCAGGCATGCGTGATATTGCCCTCGTCGGCTGACGAGACGTGGCGGGCTGCGTCGAGTGCGCGCTCGTAATGAGTGGCTGCTGCCGTGTTGGCGTAGGCGGCTTTGGCCTTGACCGCGGCGACCTGGCTGTAGCGCCATGCCTTCTCGTAAGCACCGGCCTCGGAGAAGTGATAGGCGAGGAATTCGGCAGAGGAGTCCGGGTCGTCGGCGGACAAGCGCTCGACCACCTCGCCGGCGCGTGCGTGAAGCTCTCGTCTCCGCTTGTAAGGAAGCCCTCTATAGGCCACTCCGTGCACGACGGCATGGCGAAAACGGAGTCGTGTCTTGCCGTCAGGCTCGATGAACCGTGCTAGCTCATGTCGGGTGGCC
>JBAPYG010000310.1:0-1930 GCA_049284615.1 Acidimicrobiia bacterium | reverse complement strand
GGCCGCGATCGATGCAACGCCATTGATTGCATGCGTATCAGTCAGGACGTAGACCTTCAGAAGTGCAAGCTCGGTCGGGATGGTCAAGCTCACCAGTCGGGTGACGACGACCAGGGCGCCGCTGACGATGACGATGGGCGCGGCAAACCGAGCGAGTGGTGAATCCGACATGCCAATCCTCCTTCGATGTTCGGCCCTCGTTCAAGCGGTCGTAGGACACTCTATGTCGACAGCCTGTGGGCTCACTCCGATAGTGGTGCTGGTTGGGTCGAGGTCGACTCGGTTGCGTCGGCCGTCGCCGGGCGTCTCGAAGCGACCACGGCGAGGATCACGGCGCCAATGACAGTGAACAGGGTCAACACCCCGAGTATCACCAGTCCAATCACGATCCAGGGTGTGTTGACACCCACCGACGTCGAGACTCCGACGCCGGGGGCACCATCGGAGTTCATGATCACCAGCGTCCATGAGCCCGATTCGGGCTCCCAGTCCACCTGCTGGAGGCCGTCCCCCTGTGTGCTTACCGTCCAGAAGTCGACGCTTCCAGGAGGTTGGGGGGTCGCTGAGCCGACGTGCTCGATGGGCGAGTCCCCCCCGCTGCTCCCGATTCTGATGACCCCGACCCCAAATGCCTCGACGTCGGTCACCTCTGTGTAGGCGACATCCGCCAGGTATGCGGCGACGTCCTCGGAGGGGCCGACGCCGATGAACAAGGGCGATCCAAGATCCGACTCGGCTTCGACACGGAATGTCCCGAGGAAGTTGGCGGGAATCCATTCGTCGGGTACTGGTCCCAAGTCGATGTCGGTCGATGCGATGGCGTAGCCATGGGACGACAAGGGCGCGGCCCGCCCGGTGACATAGCCATCGGGGCTTTTTTGGGACCCGTACAACCAACCCAGGACGATCGTGGCCACAAGAAGTGCAGCTGCGACGATGAACAAGATCGTGCTGGCGGTCTTAGCCCCGCTCTTCGATGTAGTAGTCACTTCGATATCTCCTTCTATTCGATGGTCGGGTCATGGAGTCGATCGTGCTCGAGATGGGTGGGCCCGCCACCCGCCGTTTGCTATATCGGAGGCCGGGTTTCTCCGAGGTTTCCCTTCGGCACAATCATCGGGGAGCGAGCTCAAGTGCACATCGGGGCTACACCCTGAGCTGTTACCCCGATTTCCGCTCCCAGACCACACGCGACCAACCCGTCCGCCAATCACAGCCAAAGGATCACGGGCGACGTGGGGCGAGATATCAACCCGACCGGGACTACGACGAGGGCAACCGCTCTCGCAACTCTCCGTCGACGGTGGAAGTGCAAGGTCTGGGCGGATCCCATGAGGACCGCACGACCCGTTTCTCGCTGAGGATGCCGAGCAAATCACCTTGACGATGGGAAGCATCCACCCTGAGTAGGCGTCATCTGCTCTTTCCGTGTCGCCGGGCGCAAAGCGGTCGGCGATGGATCAACGCCACCCGAGTCCGGGAGCGACATGTTTCACGATGCTCTCCAGGGCGTGAGCGTTGTATTCGACGCCGAGCTGGTTCGGAACCGTGAGCAACAACGTGTCGGCCGCTGCGATGGCTTCGTCCTCGGCGAGTTGTTCGATGAGCATGTCGGGCTCTGCCGCGTATGACCGTCCAAAGATGGCTCGGGTGTTCTCGTCGATGTATCCGATCTGATCACTGTCCGACCGGCCGCCGCCCCCGAAGTAGGCCCGGTCGAGGTCGTCGACCAGGGCGAAAAAGCTCCGGCTCACCGACACCCTCGGCTCGCGTTCGTGGCCTGCCTTCTCCCACGCTTCCCGATAGACGTCGATCTGCCGCTTCTGCTGGATGTGGAGCGGCTCCCCGCTCTCGTCGAACTTCAAAGTGGACGTCTGCATGTTCATCCCGAGCTCCGCCGCCCAGATCGCGGTCTCGTCCGAGCCGGACC
>JBAPYG010000309.1:0-2666 GCA_049284615.1 Acidimicrobiia bacterium | reverse complement strand
GCCTCCGCGCTGGTGGTGAAGTGGAGGTCCGACAGGGCGTCGGTGACGACCCTGTTTATCTCCTCGGGCATCTCCCGATCGAAACTGCGCAGCCCTGCTTCGACGTGGGCCACGGGGATGTGGAGCTTGATCGCCACGATGGCGGCGGCAAGGGTCGAGTTGATGTCCCCATACACCACGAGACGTCTCGGGCCGACCTCCTCGAGCAGATCCTCCAGGGCGATCATCAAAGCCGCCGTCTGTCGGGCATGGCTGCCGGACCCAACACCCAGGTTGACGTCTGGTTGCGGCATGCCGAGCTGCCGAAAGAAGATATCCGACATCGCCTCGTCATAGTGCTGACCGGTGTGCACCAGCATGGGGGCTGCTCCACGAGCAGCGAGGGCAGCGACCACTGGAGCAGCCTTCATGAAATTGGGGCGAGCCCCGACAACGTGCATGTCCATGGCCCCTACCACTGGTCCGGGCGAAGACGATGGTCTGTCACGACGCTCCGTCCATCTCGACCGAGTCGCGATACGCAGCAACCACCTCCGCGGCATCGCCCTCCATGGCGATCTTCCCGTTGTCGAGCCAAACGACCCTGTCGCAGAATTCGGCGACGCTGACCATGGAGTGCGAAACGAAGACGATTGTCCCCGATCGGTCCAGGAGCTCCTTCATGGAGCTGAGGCTCTTCTTCTGAAACCCCTCGTCGCCCACCGCAAGCACTTCGTCGAGTAACAGGACGTCCGGATCGAGGTGCATCGACACCGAGAAAGCCAAACGCGAGAACATTCCCGATGAATACGTCTTGACCGGCCGATCGATGGCAGTACCGAGCTCGGCATAGGCCACGATCTCGTCGAAACGCTCGTCGATCTCAGCCTTGCGCATTCCGGCCGCCAGACCCCCGAGATATACGTTGCGTCGGCCGGTCAGCTCGGGTATGAACCCAACGCCCAGTTGGAGCAGAGTCGAAGTCTTGCCGTTGACGACGACCTTTCCGGAGTTCGGGCGAAGCGTCCCCGCGATGCACTTCAACAGGGTGCTCTTACCTGCGCCGTTTCTCCCGATAATCCCAAAGGCCTCTCCGGGGCTCACGGTCAATGACACATGGTCCAGTGCCACGACGTCTTCCTGCGCCCGACGTCGCCCGATGGTCCGCCGCAGCGTCGGCTTTCGCTCCACGTAGGGGCGAAACTCCACGTAGAGATCCTCGACGAGTATCGAGGGACGACTCACAGATGTCTCGCGATCTTCCCCTCGTACCTGACGAACATGCCGACACCGAGAAGTCCCACCATGACCGCCCACAACGCAGACTGGACCAACATCGTCGAGTCGAAGTACGCCGGCGTCAGGGCCGCGCGGTACACGGCGATGATCGGGAACAGCGGGTTGAGCCAGGCGAAGCTGGCCAGCTCCTGTCCGCGTGGCTCGTCGAGGAGGCTGAGCGGCCAGATGATCGGCGAGAGGTACAGCCAGATGCGATTGACATACGGGATGAAGTTGTTGATGTCTCGAAAAGGAACGGCGAGCCGAGCTGCGATCGATCCGAGGCCGAGGTTGAAGACGAAGTGGATGGGGACGATGGCGACGAGTAGAAGCAACGAAGTGGTGGGCACGAACCTCCGCAGGATCAGCTGGACGACGAGGAGGACACCGAGGGACACCGCAAACCCGGTCAGTGCCTCCAACAGGTTGGAGAGAGGCAGGATGAGTCTGGGAAACTTGACATTCGTGAGCAACTTCGAGTTCTGCAGGATCGCATTGGCACCACCGGTCAGCGCCTGAGCAGTGAAGTGGAACACGAACATCCCTGACATCAGATAGACCAGATCGCGATCGCCGGGAAAGACGAAGCCGAACACGAACCAATACACCAAGCTCAGAAGTAGCGGGTTCAGTACCCACCAGAACAGTCCCAGCGCCGTCGATGCGTTCCTGGCCTTGAAATTGCCCATCGCCAGAAACCAGATGAACTCGCGTCTTCGCCAGAGCTCACTGACGTAACTGACGAGACGGCGCGTGTAATAAGTTGGCGTTGCGGTCTGTGTCATCGCAGGTGAGATTCCCCGCGCCAAGGGGCGAGACAGGAGGCGCCGACGAACAGCCCCCGCCGCCCGGAGGAGAACGCGCCGACAGGATTCGTTGGATCGGTCCGAAGCACATCCAGAGGTTAAAACGATCGCCGTGGCAACTACCACCCATCCCCCCTCCTGTTCAGACACCCGCTCTGTTTCGAAACGGGAGCGCGGGGGTACCCTGGCGCCCGTGCGTGATCGAGCTGCCGGGACCGAGCGACGGCCCGGGCTGACCACACGACCGGCGACTCTGGTCGCATTGCTCTGTTTGGCGCTGTTCGTGCCCGCGACCGGCGCAGCAGCCGAAGACGTCGTCGATCGCACATTCGAAGACGAGACCTGGACCGAAGGGCTCGTCGACCTCCGCAGTCTCGACCTGGCCAGAACCGCGCTGACGTCACACGGCTTCGCAGGTGGCGGCCTCGATGTGCGGATACCCGCCGGTGGCTTTCGTGGCCTGGGTCCGTTGGACCGCCTCGAGCCGGCGGCCGAGGAAGTCTGGTTTCGCTATCACATACGCCTGCTGAACTGGGATGCGGCATCGACCGGCAAGCTCCCGGGCCTCGCCGGGCTGTACTCGTCATCGGCACGCGGATGCAT
>JBAPYG010000308.1:0-4826 GCA_049284615.1 Acidimicrobiia bacterium | reverse complement strand
CCTTTCCAGCGCGCGGAATCGCACCGAGGTTTGCCGGACGCGCCGCCGTGCCCGCCTTCCTCGGATATGTGGATGAGCTCGAGGCGACAGGGCTCACGCCCTTCACCGAAGCGGCGGGGCACCTACTGAGCCAGAGTGCACTTCCGGGTCTGACCGTTGTCGCGTCCGACCTGCTCACACCCGACTGGCGCTCCCTGGTGAGTCTGCGCTCGGGAGGCTCTGACGTCACCATTCTCCATGTTCTCTGCGAAGAGGATCTCGACCCAGATTTCACCGGCGACCTGGAGCTCGTCGATCGCGAGCTGGGCGATCGCCTGACCGTGAGCGTCACCGACGAAGTCGTCGGGTCGTACCGCGAGCGGGTTCGCCGCTGGCGGGAGGACGTCGCCCTCACCACCAGGGGGACCGGCGCGACCTACGTGCCCGTCGACGCCACTGATGACATCGAGCTTCTCCTTCTCAACACCTGGCGAGCCAGCGGCGTGTTGCGGTGAGCCTGCTCCTACCCGCCGGCCTCGCCGCACTGCTGCTCGCGGTGCCTGTGTTGATCCTGCACATGTTGACTCCGCGCCGACCGCCGACGTCGGTCTCGTCGCTCCTCCACTGGGATGGGCTGAAGCACTCCATCACTGCGGCCGAGCCCTGGCAGAAGCTGCGTTGGAGCCTCCTGTTGATCCTCCAGCTGATGGCTGTGGCCCTTCTGGCTCTCGCCCTCGCCCGGCCGGCGATGCTCGAAGAGGCAGAGCTCGCCGAGCACACCGTGTTCATCGTCGATGCCTCCGGGTCGATGTCCGCCATCGACGGCGAGCCCGACCGTCTCGGCACCGCCGTCGAACAGGCGAAGCTCCTCCGCGACGAGCTGCCCGACCAGGGAATGGCCAGCCTGATAGTCGCGTCTTCGCAGCCGGCGACGCTCGTGACCCAGAGCGGTGACGAAGACGAGTTCGACAGGGCCGTGGACACCATCCGCACCAATGGGGGCAGGGCCGACTTCGAGGCAACATTCGCCCTCGCCGAGTCACTCGTCCTCCCCGAGCGCGACACCGATTTCGTCCTCATCTCCGATGGCCAACTCGACGACAGCGAGCAGAAGCTGGCTCCCCTGGGGACCCGCTATGTCCCGGTGGGCCAGACCGACACCAACCGAGCGATAACCGACCTCTCCGTCAACGCCGGGCCTGGTGGCCTCCAGGCGCGGGTCACCGTGGAATCGACCGGAGGGCCCGATGCGGTGCAAGTGCTTCGCCTCGACGTCGATGGCGTCACCGTCGTGAGCGAGGAGATCGAGATCCCTGGTGGCGGGGTCGTCGAGGAGACTTTCGAGCTGCCCTCGGGGGCGCGGGTGGCTGCCTATCTCGACGGCCAGGACCTCCTCGCCTACGACAACCAGCGCTTCGTCGCCGCCCCTCTCCTGGGGTCGTTGAAAGCACGTGTCCACGGAGAGGGCCGGTTCTTCGTGGACGAGCTGTTGTCGTCCATACCCGACGTCGACTTCAACGTGGCCCCTGACGAGGACGTCGACTTCGAGATCTTCGTCGGCGCCGCGGTTCCCGCCGAGCCGACCACGCCCTTCATTGCCATCGACGTGCCCGGCGGGGCCCCGGGCGTGTTGCCGACAGGTCGCATCGAGAACCCCATCCCGACCCTCGTCGCGCGTCATCCCCTCCTGGAGGACATCGACGTCAGCCGAATCGCCATCGCCGAGGCCCAGTCTCTTCAGGTGACCACCGGCGAAGTGATCCTGGGTGCGCCCGGCGCCCCTTTGATCGTCGAAGGAGACGCCGACGGCGTCCCCTTCTACTACATCGCGTTCACCCTCGAGCAATCCAACCTGCCCGTCGACATCGCCTACCCGATCATCGGAGCTCGGATGGTGGGCGGACTCGCCACCGCCGACGGTGTGGTCGAAGCCATGACAGTCGGCGAGCCAATCCCGGTCGGGGCAACGGGAGGCCAGGTCACCGATCCTCGGGGCAGCACGACGCTGATCGGCGTCGGCGACTCCGCGCCGATCGCCGACGTCGCCGGTTTCTGGGTGCTCCAGTCGGAAGGCTCGGAAGCGGTGGATGTCGCAGTCAACGCCAGCATCGCCGAATCGGCACTCGCGCCGACGACCCAGCTCACCCAGATCCGACCCAGGGCAGAGGGAGACACCCTGGTCGACGCCACCACCACGATCGCCCGATCCCTCCTCCCCTGGGTCCTGGGGGCCCTCATCGTCATCCTCGCCATCGAGCTCTTCGTGAGCGCCCGGGCCCGTGGCGTCTCACGCAGGCAATGGCGCTATGGCCTGGTCGTGCGGGGCGTCATCGTCACCCTCGTGGCGCTGACCCTGATCGACCCGTCCTTCACGTCACGCTCCGATGACGTCACGACCGTGTTCGTCGTCGATGTCTCTGCTTCGATGGGCGATTCAGCCAAGGAAGCGGCGCGGGCGTGGACAGAGTCGGCGATCACCGAAGCAGGTGCAGGTGATTGGGCCGTAGTCGAGTTCGGATCCGACGCCAGGGTGGGTACGCCTGTGGGCAGGGAGCCCTACCGCCGCGCCCGAGGGGTCACGACAGATGCCACGAACCTGGCACGCGGGTTGCGGCTCGGTGAGTCAATCCTCGGTGGCGAGACCCGGGAACGGCTCGTTCTCGTCTCCGACGGTCGTGGTAACACAGGAGACCTCCAGGCCGAGATAGATCGTCTCAAAGCGCTAGGTCTGGTGGTCGACGTGCACACGGTCGCCGGAGTTCCCGTCAACGACGCCGCGGTGTCCGGGGTCGACATGCCCGGATCGGTCAACGAAGGAGAGAGCTTCGATGTCGTCGTCGAGGTGCTGTCCACCATCACCGGCCAGGCCAGCGTCATCCTCGAAGACGACTCCGGCCCGATAGCCAGCCAAGAAGTCGCTCTCGACCCTGGCCCCAACTACGTCACGTTCCCGGTGGAGGCCGGCGAACCGGGGTTACAGCAATTCACCGCCACCGTCTCATTTGCGGGTGACTCCGTCGAGGAGAACGACAGCCACCGCGCCGGTGTCGAGGTGCGGGGGCCGGCGAGCGTGATGATCATCGAGGGCGAGACAGGGGGAGGCGAGATCCTCGAGGACGCCCTGACCGCGCGCGGGCTGGTCGTCGAGCGCGTCGACATCGCCGAGATGCCGGGCATCGAGGAGCTGTCGATTCACCGGGCGGCCCTATTGGTGGACATCAGCGCGCGAGACATGAGCGACGAGAAGGTGGCTTCGCTCGACGCCTACGTGCGAGACCTGGGTCGCGGTCTGGTCGTGGTGGGTGGCACCCACGCCTACGGGCTTGGCGGCTACCGCGACACACCCCTCGAGGCTCTGCTCCCACTCGACGCCGAGCCTCCCGACACCCAACGAGAGGCGGAAGTGGCCGAAGTGCTTCTCATCGACACCAGCGAGTCGATGGGTGCCTGTCATTGCAAGGAGGACGGAGACACCATCGAAGGCGGTGTCAGCAAGACCTCCATCTCCAAGGCCGCCGCCGTCCGCGCCATCGAGGCCCTCGGCAGCGGCGACGAAGTCGGTGTCCTCGCCTTCAGCGGCACCAGACGTTGGGCAGTCCCACTGCAAGAGTTCCCCGACCGCTCCACCATCGACTCCGGGATCTCCTCACTGCGCCCTCTGGGAGAGACGCGCATCGTCCCCGCCCTCGAGGAAGCAGTCGAGGAGTTGCTCGCGTCCGACAAGGAGATCAAACACATCATCCTCTTCACCGACGGCTTCACGTCCGAGCTCGAGATCGGAGCCGAATTCGTCGGTCAGCCCTTCGCCAAGGACCTGGTCGCGGCCACGGAGGCGGCGGCCGCCCAAGGGATCACGGTCTCAGTAGTCGGAACCGGCGAGGGTGCGATCCCGGCACTCGAGGAAGTCGCCGAAGCCGGCAACGGGAGGTTCTATCCGGGACGCGACCTCGACGAGATCCCGGAGATCTTCGTCAAGGAAGCAAGGCTCGCCTCACGTTCGTTCATCAACGAGGGTGAGTACTTCCCGGTGGTCACGTCGACGGCGGCCGCGGTGCGCGACATCGCCTCCTCGCCCGCCCTCCTCGGATACGTGGCCACGTCACCAAAGCCGACCGCTGAGATCCAGATGCAGATTGGGGAGTTGAGTGACCCCCTGCTCGCCTCGTGGCGCGTGGGCTTGGGCAAGGTGACGGCGTGGACCAGCGACGGAGGCGAGCGATGGGCGGCCGGCTGGGCCGGATGGGACGGATATGGCGACTTCTGGTCGAGTCTGGTCCGTGACACCTTCCCTTTGAGTGGTTCGGAGGGCCAGCGCATCGACGCGTCCATCGCCGACGAGCTGATGACGATCTCGCTGGAGAACGCCGAGGCATGGGCGGCGGGCACCCAACCCCGTGCGCGTGTCAGCTATCCAGACGGGACCTCTGCCGAGGTGAGGTTGGATCGGGTCTCCGACTTCGAGTTCGTTGCCTCGGTGCCCGCCCGCCAAGGCGGCACATATGCAGTCGGGATCAGCGTCGCCGACTCCGAGGGCGAGACGGCGGTCCTGTCCACCCTGGCGACCCGGTCGTTTGCCGCTGAGTTCCTCCCTGGAGAGTCCGACTCGGACCTCATGGCGAGCATCTCGGCCAGCACCGGGGGGCGGGGCGAGATCGCCGCCGACAAAGCCTTCGACCCCGACGGCCTCGAATCCGGGCTCACCGAGAGGCACTACCGGTGGTGGTTCCTTCTGGCCGCGGCCCTGCTCTGGCCGGTCGACGTGGCATTGCGGCGGCTCCGTTTCGCGAGAAGAGAGCGAACAGACCCGCCAGGCCCACCAGAGCCGCCCCCACCCACACCACCCACAC
>JBAPYG010000307.1:0-7081 GCA_049284615.1 Acidimicrobiia bacterium | reverse complement strand
CTTCGTTGTCGTTTTCGTCCCTGGTGCCGGTGTCGACCCAACAGCCCATGGCCACGGAGCGCAACGAGGGCATGGTCTCGGTGATGATTCGCAGACCGTTGGGCAGTGTCGTGAGGTCGTAGTGCACAGGCGGAGGGTAAAGGCCATGAGCACCTTGCGGGAACTCGTCTTCGACCAGCTTGACAATGCATGAGACAATGAACGGCTGTGCGCGGACGCGACCAGACATTTCTCACCGACCTGATCGGGCCCGAGGACCAGGCCATCGAGGCCGTGGTGGGGCGTTACCAGCGGGTTGCCCCTGCCGTGACCCGGCTGGCACGGTCGCTCTCGGAGAACCCGAACCTGAGAGTCCGCCTCGGCTCCGAGTCATCGGCCTCGGCCGACGAGATCGTCTGCGACCCTCGGATATTCCAGGCTGCCTATCACCGCAACGCTCCCGTCACGCCCGATGAGGTCGCCCTCGCCTCGGCTCTGCACGAAGTGCTCCACCTCGTCTCGACCAACCTTGACGACAAGCGGGAGCTGCCCGCCGACTGGCCGATCGAGGGACAGTCGGTCGCTCGGGCCGAGATGGACCTCCTCACGGCCCTGGAGCGAACCGAGAAGCCGGTGGCGGAGGTCCTCTTCTTCTCCCTCGAAGACGCCCGCCAGGAGGCCCAGGGGCTCTCCATCTACCCAGGCGCCCGTTCCGTTCTCCAAGACCTCTATCTCTCGTCGCTGGGCCAGGCGATCCAGCGGTCGGGCGCCCTCAGCCAGTTCGTCCTGGGTTGTTTCCTGCTCACCGCCGGCTATGTCGAGAGGGACGTGCTGGAGCGTCGCTTCGAGGCGAGAGCCGCGGTGGCGTTGGACGACGCCATGGATCATTGCCGTGAGGCCGCCGAGTCTGACGACCCCTGGTACGTGGCCCAGCTCGCCATCGAGCTCGAGGCGATCGCGAGGGCCAATGGCCTGATCACCGAGGTCCCGGAGTCGGCGACGAATGCCCAGCGCAAGGCGACCCAGAAGATGGACGCTGAGAAGGCGGCGGAGGGTGTCGACACCGTCCGGCTGGTCTCACCGATCGTCGGCGACGCCGAGTCGTATCAGGACACCAAGCGGGCCGCCGATGCGCGCTCGGGCCCGTCCGATCAGAAGGGGGCGTCCGAGATCGCCGACGACGAGTCCACGAACCAGCTGCTCAGGGTCAGTCAGTCCCCCGAGGTCTTCCTCCCCACCGGGCAGGGCGGGAAGCTCGTGGTGGGGCCGATCCCAACTGCCTTCGGAGACTTCGGGGATGAGGGTGTCGCCGCCATCGCCGAGGCTTCCCGCAAGTGGTCGGTCGATCAGCGACGTGTCTCCGGCGAGCTGTTCCCATTGTTCGCCGCCAACCAGCGGAGAGGGCTCCGCTCGGGATTCGACCAGGGTGACGTGTCACCACATGCCGCGTTGTTCATCGGGGCCGGGCTCTATCAGCGTCTGTATGAGCGCCGGGCGTCGCGCACCCGTCGTCGCTACGCGGTCTCCCTTCTCGTCGACGGGTCGGCGTCCATGTTGAGCCCGGGACGAAACGCCAACGCAGGGACGCAGTGGGCGATGCCGGCGGCGCTCCTCGGCGCCTGGAGCATGGCCCGTCTCTGCGACGAGTTGCAGATCGACTTCGAAGTCGCATTGTTCAATCGCGGCTTCGCCGCCCGGCCCGACGACACCGAGGAAAGCTACGTGAAAGCGCGTTCGGCCGCGACAGCAGGCTTGAAACGCACCCAGGGCTCCGCCGCCGACCGCCTCACGTCGACCGTGAACCACTACCTGGTGAAGCCCTTCGACAGGAGGTGGCGCGACTCGCAGAGGATTCTCGCCGGGCTGTTCTTCACGGCCATGAGCCCGCGTCGGGCATCGACCATGGCACGGAGGGACGCCAGGTCCACTCCCCCCGTCTCACTCTTCGAGAAGGCCGCCAATGTCGACGAGTTCAACGTGATCCACGCCGCCGAGCGAATGGGACGTCTCGGGGCCGATGTCCGCATCCTGATGGTCCTCGCCGACGGCATGACCCGGGGCTCGGTCGAGACGCTCACCAACTCGGTGGAGACGGTGGAGTCGAGCGGCACCACCGTGATCGGCATCGGGATCGGCGACCACACCGTCGACCAGGCGTATCGGCGTCATGAGGTCGTCGACCAGCCGGATCAACTGGCCACCGCCATGGTGGAGGGGACCAGGGGAGCCCTGAGGAGAAGTCTCGCCTACTCGGGTATGGACACCTGGTGGCTGCGAGCATCGGAGTTTCAACACAAGGAGCAATCAATTGCCTGAGACCGTGACATTCGAGGACCCTTCGGGCGAGCGCCGCCCCGTCGAGTTGGAGAGGTTCGACATCCCTTCCGATCTAGACGATGTCGAGCTTCGGGAGCGGAAAGTGCCCGAGCCCGACCCGCACTATGTCGATCTCGGGATGTTGTACCGGTTCGCCCAGGTGGAGCAGGCCCGGCGCAGTGATGCCGAGGGTCTGGTTCCCCTGCACGTCGCCGTTCGCGGCCACATGGGGACCGGGAAAGACCACGACATCGAGCAGTTCGCCGCCGCCATGGGCCTGCCCTACTTCCGCATCCCTCTGACCGGCGAGGTCCGCGACGTCACCCTCATCGGGTCGACCCATCTCCATGGCGATGGCAAGGGTGGCACGGAGAGTCGATGGGAGGACGGGGACATCACCCGGGCCCTGCGAGGCCCGGCACTGCTCAACCTCTCCGAGCTGAACGCCGCCGGCGCCGAGACCCTGTTCGCCCTGCACGGGCTGCTCGACCGTTACGCCGCCCTCGACCTGCCCAATGGCGAGACGGTGCGTCTTCGCGACGATGTCCGCATGTTCGGGACCATGAACCCGACAGACATAAGGGACTACGCCGGCACCCAGACGCTCAACAAGGCTTTCGCCGATCGCTGGGTGATCTGGGAGAAGGAGTTTCCCGGCGAGGAGCAGGTCAAGGCGATGTTGCAGCGACGCTACCCGGGCCTGAAACAGTCTTTCGTCGATGCCATCGCCCGTCTCACCATCGAGATCAACGCCTCCTTCGACGCATCGGACACCGGTACCAGGGTGGAGACCCCGCTGTCTCTGCGCTCGGTCCTCGACCGTCTCCCCACCGGTCTGATCATCTACGCCGGGAGCGACGACCCGCTTCGGGAGGCCTGGGAGGAGTTCGTCCTCCCCCAGGTCGATCGGTTCGACCGGGATCACTACGAGACGGTATGGAACGCCGTCGTTCGCAAGGGACCTTCAGAGAAACCGTTCTAGGGCCAGGACCGGGACGGCCGGGTAGCCTCGCTCGATGTCGATTGAAGCCCTTCGCACCGATGATGTTCGATTCGATTCGATCCCCGACTGGCCGTACCAACCGAGATACGTCGACGACCTGGTCGGCTACGAGGGTCTTCGCATGCACTTCGTCGACGAGGGCCCGAGGGACGCACCCATCTACTTGTGTCTGCACGGTGAGCCGACGTGGGCGTATCTCTATCGCCGCATGATGCCGATCTTTCTCGAGACCGGCGCCCGCGTGGTTGCCCCCGACTTGTTCGGGTTCGGGCGCTCGGACAAGCCAATCGACGACGCCGCCTACACCTGGGACTTCCACCGCGGGTCGCTTCTGGCCTTGGTCGAGCACCTCGGTCTCGAAGAGATGACACTCGTGGTGCAGGACTGGGGCGGGATCCTCGGGCTGACCCTTCCCGTGGACTTCCCGGACAGGGTGGCCCGCCTGCTCATCATGAACACCGCGTTCGGCACAGGTGCCGGGCCCGGCCCGGGCTTCGTCCAGTGGCGCGACTACGTGGCGAACACTCCCGACCTGGCCGTCGACCGCTTGATGAAGCGGTCTTGCCCCCACTTGAGCGACGCCGAGGCCGCAGCGTACGAGGCACCCTTCCCCGGGCCCGAGTACAAGGCGGGTGTTCGCACATTCCCCGCCCTCGTCCCCACTTCGCCCGACATGGACGGTGTCGAGGTGTCGAGACGAGCCGTCAAATGGTGGGCGACCGAGTTCGAGGGAGAGTCATTCATGGCGATCGGTGAGTCGGATCCGGTCCTCGCCGCGGTCATGCCGGCGGTTCACGAGAGGATCAAAGGATGTCCCCCACCACTCGTGATCCCGGAGGCCGGCCACTTCGTCCAGGAGTGGGGAGAACAGGTGGCCCACGCCGCCCTGGCGGCATGGTCGGCTTGAGCCGCAGGGACATCGAGCCCAACGAGACGGGGCTGCTCGACGTCGGCGACGGTCACGAGGTGCATTGGGAGACATGGGGGGCGCCCAACGGCATCCCCGTGGTATTCGTGCACGGGGGACCTGGCGGCGGCTGCTCCCCGGGCCACCGCGAGATGTTCGATCCCGAGCGTTTCCTGGTGGTCTTCTTCGATCAGAGGGGTTGCGGGCGTAGCCGTCCTCTTGCCCGCGAGCCGGACGCCGACCTGACTGCCAACACCACCCATCACCTGATCCGCGACATGGAGCGGATCCGCGAGCATGTCGGCATCGACAAATGGGCCGTCTACGGACTCTCGTGGGGCACGACCCTCGGTCTCGCCTACGCGGAGGCCCACCCCGATCGCGTCATCGGCGTCATGCTCGGCCTGGTCGGGCTGAGCACGCGACGGGAGGTCGCATGGATCACCGAGGGGGTCGCCCGCATCTTCGCCCCCGAATGGGACAGGTTCGCCTCGTTCGTGCCGACGAACCTGGCCGGCATCCCCCTGGTAGACGCCTACGCCCGCCTCGTCTTCGACGAAGACCCCGAAGTCCGGGCGGCGGCCGCTCACCAATGGTGTGTTTGGGAGGACACACACATGGGCCTCGCCCCGGGCGCGGGTCCCCGCCTGCAATTGGAGGATCCTGGGTTCAAGCTCGAGTTCGCCCGGCTCGTCACCCACTACTGGAGCAACGGTGCCTTTCTCGGCGAGACCGAGCTGATGGACCACGCCGCGCTCCTCGGTGACATACCTGGTGTTCTCGTCCACGGTCGCTATGACGTGAGCTCGCCGATCGAGACCCCATGGCGGTTGTCGCAGGCGTGGGACGCCGCAGAGCTGGTGGTCGTCGACGACGCCGGGCATGGCGGTGGCTCCCTGATCGAAGCCTTCACGAGGGGCCTGGAACGCGTCACGTCGTGATCCGGCCCGTGTTCCCGTTACGTTGGAGTGCGCATGGCATATGACCTGGGCAACGAGGAACTGAACGAGAGGCTGCGCAGCCTCGTCGCCGACAGCTCCGACAACGGCAATAAGGACGTCATCGAGGAATTGGTGGTCACCGCCCTGAAATTGCACCGGGACGGGGCGACTCGCGGCGACTTGAAGCTGATCAACACGGCCATCAAGGAGATCAGATACTCGAACCTGGTCTTCAGCCGTCACGAGGAGCCCAAGGTGACGATCTACGGCTCGGCCCGAACCCTCGAGACCGATCCCAACTACGGGCTGACCGAGCAATTCGCGGAACGCATGGCGCAGCACGGATGGGGCGTGATCACGGGCGCAGGTCCGGGGATCATGGAGGCCGGCAGCAAAGGCGCCGGGATGGACCACTCCTACGGGGTCAACATCCGACTTCCGTTCGAGGCTTCGGCCAATGCCTACCTCGCCGAAGGTCGGACGGTCAACTTCAAGTACTTCTTCACCCGCAAGCTCGGCTTCGTCAAAGAGTCACATGCATTCGTCATCCTGCCCGGTGGCTTCGGCACACTCGACGAAGCGTTCGAGCTCATCACTCTCATCCAGACCGGGAAGTCCGACCTGCACCCCATCGTGCTCCTGGAGGCGCCGGGGACCGACTATTGGGGGCCTCTGATCGACTTCATCGACGCGATGCTGCTCGCCAAGGGGATGATCTCTGAGTCGGATCTCGCCCTCTTCACACGTCTCACCGACCCGGTGGCCGCCTGCGAGCACATCTTCAAGTTCTATACCAACTATCACTCACAGCGATTCACCGCCGGAAAGCTGATACTCCGTGTTCGCCAATCACCCAACGACGAGGAGATGGCCCGTCTCAATGACGACTTCGCCGACATCGTGGTGGAAGGGTCGATCGAGCGCACCGACCCCAACCAGTCTGAGATCGACGACGACGACGCTCTCGACAAAGAGCGCATCACCTTCTACTTCGATCGGCGTCATTTCGGTCGTCTTCGGCAGCTGATCGACCGCCTCAACGACCTGGCGAGTCTTCCCGAGACCACCGAGATACCTGCAGGCATGACCGAGGAGCAGGCAGAAAGACCCTGGTAGAGGAACCTCGTCTTGGTGGTTTCCGCGAAATTCCTATTAGAATTGCCGGGTGCGCGACATCCTTTCGGACCTAGTAGCTGAACAACAGTTCCTGGATCAATCCCTGCAGAGGATCCCGATCAAGGTATGGGACCTGGTCACCCCGAACAAGCCCTGGACGGTCCGGGACACCATCGCCCATCTCGCCGATTTCGAGGACCTCGGGGCCGACGCCCTCGAGGATGGGAAGCGAATCAAGGAGTGGCAGGCAGCGACCGACATCGAGCCACTCCGCCAGAAGCCCATCAAGAGGGGCCGCAGCATGCGCCCGCAAGACGTCATCGAGTGGTGGCGTGGTGGGCGGGCGAAAGTCGTCGAGCCGCTCTCCCACATGAGCGGAGACGACCGTCTCCCCTGGATCGCCGGCGACATGAGCGCCCGCACCTTCGCCACTTTTCGGCTCACCGAGACCTGGATGCACGGTCTCGACATATACGAGACTCTCGGCATCGAGGTCGAGGACACTCCCCGGATCCGCCATGTGTGCTGGTTCGGTTGGAAGACCCTCCCCTACGCCTTCAAACAGGCCGGCGAGCACTACGAGCCGGTCCGCGTCGAGGTCATCGGCCCCGGCTATTCGAAGTGGATCTACGGCCCTGCCGACACCGACCAATTGATCAAGGGCTCGGCATCCGACTGGGCCCGTGTCGCCGTCCGCCGCGCCGAAGTCAAGGACACACGACTGAAGGTCACCGGCGACCACGCCGAGAAGGCGGTCGCGCTCGCCCAGACCTTCCTGTGACGGCCCGCCTCCCCCGGCTGGTGGGGATGGTCCATCTC
>JBAPYG010000306.1:0-6334 GCA_049284615.1 Acidimicrobiia bacterium | reverse complement strand
GACCACTGCGGCCATCGTGGGGGTTCTCTTCGGCGAATTCCGGACGGCCATGTGGATCGCGGTTGCGTCTGGCATCACCGCGCTCGCCGGCTACGTCACACGGCGGGTGGTCCAGCGCCCAACGTCGATCACGGTCAAACAGGGCTTTGCCACTGTGGGGCTCGCCTGGTTCGTGTTCTCGATATTCGGCGCCCTCCCCTACCTGCTGACCGGGGAGATAACGAGCATCACAGATGCGGTGTTCGAGACGGCGTCCGGCTTCACCACGACAGGTGCCTCGATCCTCCCCGACCCCGGTGTGCTCTCGCACGGGATCTCGTTCTGGCGCGCGTTGACGCAATGGCTGGGCGGGATGGGGGTCATCGTGCTCGGTGTGGCCATCCTGCCCCTGCTGGGCACCGGCGGCATGCAGTTGGCACGCGCCGAGTCGCCCGGGCCGACGCCCGACCGCCTCACGCCGCGATTCCAGGGTACGGCGAAACGGCTTTGGTTCGTCTATGCGGCCATCACCGTGGTCGAGATCGTGTTGCTGTGGGTCGGCGACATGAGCGGATTCCAGGCCGTGATCCACTCGTTCACGACGATGTCCACGGGAGGTTTCGGAACGGAGCCCGATTCGATCGCCGGCTTCAGCGATTACACCACATGGGTCATCACATTCTTCATGTTCGCTGCCGGAGTCTCCTTCGCCCTCCACTTCCGAGCCTGGAACAAGCCCGCAGAGTACGCCAGGAACGCCGAGTTCAAGCTCTATACGTTCATAACGGTCGTCGCGGTCGTGATCATGGCGGGCGGTCTGGTGGGTGACTTCTCGACCTCCGACGCCATCAGGGACGCCGCCTTCAACACGATCTCCCTGACCACCACCACCGGCTTCGCTTCGGCCGACTTCGGGCTGTGGAGACCGGCCCTGCAGATAATGATCGTCGGCCTGATGTTCCTCGGAGGCATGGCCGGCTCTACCGCAGGAGGCATGAAGACTTTCAGGGTCGGGGTCCTCTCCAAGGCAGCGTTCGCCGACCTCCGCCGATTGGTCCATCCTCGAGGCGTCTTCATTACGCACTTCGGCAAGCAGAAAGTGACCGACCCTGTCATCGAAGCGGTGCAGTCGTTCTTCCTCTTCTACATGTTCCTGTTCATGACCGCCACCTTCGGTCTGGCTTTCATCGATGCCAACCTGGCGGAGGGTCTCGACCTCGTGACCGCCACGACCGCCGTTGCCGCCTCCATGGGGAACATAGGGCCAGGACTGGGCGAAGTCGGGCCCGCTTCGAACTATGCCAACCTCCCCGAACTGGCCAAGTGGCTCCTCTCCGGTCTGATGATCGTCGGACGCCTCGAGATCTTCCCGGTGCTGGTGCTGTTCACCAGAGACTTGTGGCGCCGGTGAGCGCTACTCCTCTTCGTCTTGGTCGGGAGTGAACTCGAACGCAAGGTCGCCGATGCGCACCTCGTCGCCTGCCTGCGCACCTGCCTGTCGCAACGCGTCGTCCACCCCGAGCCGAGACAGCCTTCGAGCCGCCATGTCCGCGGCCTCGAGCATCGTCAGATCCGCGAAAGCGATGGCACGCTCGACCGAGCGACCCTCCAATCTCCAGGCTTCGCCTTCTCTCGTTATCGCAAAGGAAGGCCCGAGGGGCCGATGCAGGATGTATCCCCGACGCTCCGGTGCCATTCGCTCTGCCTCGTCGACCAGATCGGCAATGGCATGGAGCGCCTCTCGCATACCGGTCCCGGTCATCGCCGACACCGGCATGGCGCCGATCCGCTGGGCGTCCTCCGAGGTGTCGACGATGTCGCTCTTGTTCATCAGCACGATGCTCGGACGGGCGGCGAGCTCGGGCGAGTACTCCGATATCTCGGAACGGAGGACCTGCAGCTGGGACTCGGGATCGTGGGTCTGGGTCTCCGCCGGATCCAACAGGATCACCAACACCCGGGCCCTCTCGGTGTGACGGAGGAACTCATGGCCGAGACCTTTGCCAGCGGCAGCGCCCTCGATCAGCCCGGGGATGTCGGCGAGAACGAACTCACGGCCGTCGAAGCTGACGACCCCGAGGTTGGGCTCGAGGGTCGTGAACGGGTAATCCGCGATCTTCGGCTTGGCGGCGGACACCCGGGCGATGAATGTCGACTTGCCGGCATTGGGAAAGCCGATCAGCGCGGCATCGGCGAGGAGTTTCATCTCCAAGCTGAACCAATCCTCTTTGCCGTACTCCCCTTGCTCGGCGACTGAAGGAGCCCGATTGGAGGGACCGACGAAAGCGGCGTTGCCCAAACCCCCGCGGCCACCCCTGACCGCGACGACCTCCTGGCCCTCGGCAACGAGGTCGGCGATCAGCGTTCCCTGCTCGTCACGCACGACCGTTCCCAGGGGGACGGGGAGGACCAGGTCCTCACCGGTCTTTCCGTGTCGCCGGTCGCCCTCTCCATGGGTGCCGTTGCCTGCGGCATAGTGAGGGTTTCGTTGATACCTGAGGAGGGTGGCGATCGAAGGATCCGCCCGCAGGATCACGGAGCCGCCCTGCCCCCCGTTGCCACCGGTCGGCTTCCCTCTGGGCTTGCCTTTGGCGCGCACGAACGATGCCACCCCTGCGCCGCCGTCGCCGGCACGGAGACTGACTCGGACCCGGTCAACGAACACGACCGGGAAACTAGCTTCGTCTCAGACAGTCGAGCAGCAGGTGCTCAAGAGACTGCGTCGATCACCGAAACCTGGCGCCGATTGCGTCGGACGGCGTATTTGACCGTGCCCGGAGCAGTGGCGAACAGAGTGTCGTCGCTGCCACGAGAGACGTTCTCACCGGGATGGATGCGGGTTCCACGCTGCCGAACCAGGATGGCCCCGGCATTGACGAACTCGCCGTCAAACACCTTCGGGCCCAGCCGCTGTGCTGCTGAGTCACGCCCGTTCTTCGAGGAACCGCCGGCCTTTGTCTTTGACATCCCTACTCCTCCTCCGACGCGGCCTGCTTGTCGCTCTTGGCCGCAGTCTTCTTCTTGGCACCCGCCGGGAGCTTGATGCCGGTTATCTCGATGCGCGTGTACTTCTGGCGGTGACCCTGTCGTCGTCTGTAACCCGACTTGTTCTTGTACTTGAAGATGTCGATCTTCTCGCCGGCCGACTCACCGAGCACCTTCGCCGTGACAGACGCCTTGGCCAGTGCGGTGCGATCGGACACGGCGTTGCCGTCGTCATCGACCACCAACAGCGGCTCGAAGGTGAGTTTGTCGTCGTCGGTCTTGATCCGCTCGATCTCGATCACATCACCTGAGTGAACCTTGGCTTGTTTGCCACCGGCGCGAATGATGGCGTACATGGGAAAACCTCTCTGAGAAGGGGGGAGAACCGGGCTAAATGCTAACTAATCCCCGACGTTGGGCAAAAAGACCGCCATCGGGCGCAGGCGAGCCATCAGGCTTCGATCTCGGATGCGGCCACTTCGGCTGGAGTGGGGGTCGGGCTGATCGTCTCCTCGATGATCACGCCGCGGCCCGCACAGTGCTCGCATTTGTGTGAGAACTGCTCCAGAAGTCCGGCGGACACGTTCTTTCGGGTCATCTCGACCAACCCCAGATGGGACACCTCGAAGACCTGGGTCCTCGTCTTGTCCTTGGCCAGAGTCTCTTTGAGCCGGCGCAGCACCTTCTGTTGGTTCTCGATTGTCTCCATGTCGATGAAGTCGATGACGATGATCCCGCCGATGTCACGCAGCCTGAGCTGGCGACCGATCTCCTCGGCGGCCTCGAGATTGTTCTGCAGGACAGTGTCCTCCAGCGTGCTGGAACCGACGAACTTCCCGGTGTTGACATCGATGACGGTCAACGCCTCGGTGCGGTCGATGACCAAATGTCCGCCCGACGGCAAGAACACCTTGCGGTCGAGAGCCTTCTTCAGTTGGTCGTCGACGTGATACCTGTCGAACAGTGGTATCTCGTCTTCATAGACCTGGACCTTGCTGACGAGGTCCGGGGCGGTCGACTGCAGGTACCCGATCACCGTGTCGTAAGACTTCGTGTCGTCGATGAGCAACTTGCGGAAGTCGGCTGTGAAGTGCTCTCGAATCACCTTGATCAACAGCTCCGGCTCACGATGGATGAGGCTAGGCGCCTGACCCTTGCCTGCCTCCTCCTTGATGGAGTCCCACTGCTTGGTGAGTCTGGAGATGTCCGCGGCGAGCTCTTCGGCCGATGCGTGGAGGGCCGCCGTGCGCACGATCACACCGAAGCCCTGCGGCTTCACCTGGTTGATGACATCGCGGAGACGGTTCCGGTCGGCGTCCGGGAGTCTGCGGCTGATCCCGATGCTGTCTGAGTCAGGCACCAGCACGAGATATCGGCCAGGCAGGGAGGGCATTCCTGTCAGACGTGCACCTTTGGCGCCCATGGCGTCCTTGGTCACCTGCACCAGGACCTTGTCACCCTCCTTGAGGACATCTTCGATCCGCTTGCCGTTCCGGCCGCCGTTTCGTCGACTGCCCGAGGAGACATCCGACGCGTAGAGCACCCCGTTCTTCGATGCACCGAAGTCGAGGAAAGCGGCTTCCATGCCAGGGAGGACGTTGCGGGCCACAGCCAGGTAGATGTTCCCGGCAACGGAATCGGAGTCGTCCTTGGCCACGTAGTGCTCGACGAGCACCGGTCCTTCGAGGATGACGATCTGAGTCTGTGAGCTATTGGCGCTCACCAACATCTGTTTCCGAGCCGACTCGTTCGGGACGATGATCTCGTCGTCGGTGGGCCGACGCGACCTGGTGCGTGATGTGGACAGACCGTTCCGCGTTTGTGACGAAGACCGATTCTCGGACTTCTTACCCTTCTTGCGGCGGATGTCCTGTTTCGGCTTGCTCGGCGCAGGTGCCTCGACACGGCGGACCTCCACCTTCTGGCCTTTGACCCGAACGGTCTTGTGTTCCTCGACCGTTCCCCCAGCTGAGGCCTTACGGACGATTTCTGGGCCCTTCCGGCGGAATAGAGCCATTTGTTCTCACTCCTCTGAAATTGTATGTGGTCGAGCCCGTTCCTGGAGGGAACACGACCGAAAAGAGTCGAAAGCGGTGACGCCGAGATGAGAAGCTCGAAACGCCTCCCGACGTCCGGAGTTTAACAGAAGCTTCTCCGGATACCCATATCATGGGACTCGGCCCACCCTCCGGGGTCGCGGCAGCACTCGACGGCGCTCGCCCGGCCATCTCAGTCGAGACTCAACTCCGGCTGCTCGGGTTCGGAAGGGTCGTAACACATGCGGCATCGAGCCTCGTAGGCCTCGAGGGCTCCGAGCACCACCAGATCGTCGGACTGGACTATGCGTTGCGTGTACAGCGCCGGCCCGCCGCAACGGTGACAAACGGCGAGCATCTTGGTCACGTACTCGGCACGATCGCACATGGCAGGGATCGGCTCGAAGGGCCGACGGAGGTAGTCGGTGTCGAGCCCGGCAACGATCACCTGCTTCCCGGTCGCGGCCAGGTTGTCGACCACTTCCACCAGGCCGTCGTCGAAGAACTGACCCTCGTCGACGCCTATCACACGGGTCTGGTCGGAGACGGCCCGCAAGAGATCGGTGGAAGTAACCACCGGGATCGCATCGACTTTCCACTCGGAGTGCGACACGACCTCGGTGTCGGCGTAACGATCGTCGAGCTGGGGCTTGAAGACCTGCACCGGCACGCGGGCGATCTTGGAACGGGTGACACGCCGGATGAGCTCCTCGCTCTTCCCGCTGAACATGGGCCCGCAAATGACCTCCACCCAACCGTCATTGCTCCGCCTGTACACCGGGCGAGCCTAACCGGGCCGACACGACTGGCAGCAGGGTCGCAACGGCGGGACGCGCTCGGTCAGGTCAGCTGGTTCTCACCCGGCACCGGTGTGCGCATCAGCCAAACGGAGTTGGCTATGCCGAGGGCCAAGGTCATGGCCATGTAGAAGGAGCCGCCCTGGCTGAGAAACGGCAGGGGCAGCCCGGTCACCGGCATGATCCCGATAGTCATGCCGATGTTCACGAACACATGGAAGACGATCATGGAAGCCACTCCGGCGGCGATGAGGGCCCCGAATCGGTCGCGCGCATTTGTCGAGATCACCAACAGCCGCCACACGATTATCGCAAAGGCCACGATCACCAAAAGGCCACCGACGAATCCGAGTTGCTCGGCAACCGCGGTGAAGATGAAGTCGGTCTCCTGCTCGGGCACGTACTGGAAGGCGGTGAACGAGTCCTGGGCGAAGAGACCCCGTCCCAACAATTGCCCTGACCCGATCGCGCTCTTCGATTGCAGAAGCTGATAGCCGATGCCCTGTGGATCTATTTCGGGCTTGAACAGAACGGTGA